>NZ_JAXCIS010000087.1:0-14280 GCF_034044025.1 Pseudomonas sp. SED1 | reverse complement strand
GAGCTCCCTCACTACAGCAAGCTCCCTCACTACAGAGCCTTCCTTGTCCACATTAAGTGTTTTACACAGGTTGATGTTTCAGCGCTCGAACGCGTAAGACCGCTCCACCTTGCACACCCGCGTATGGCACGCCGAGTACCAGGTGGAGCGCCCCTGTTCGCGCACCTCGGTGTGTTCGGCGTGCTGCTTCCAGGACAGAATCGCGGCTTCGCTGTTCCAGTAGGACACGGTGATGCCCAGGCCATCTTCACCGCGTGCCGATTCCACGCCGAGAAAACCAGGTTGTTGCCGGGCCAGTTCCAGCATGCGGTCGGCGGCTTGTCCGTAGCCGTTGTCGCCTTCAGTGCGCAGGGAACTGAAGATCACCGCGTAGTACGGCGGCTTGGGCGTGTTGGCGATCATACGCAGGCCTTCAGCAGCGCAACTGCCAGCGGCGGGGTGATGCCTTTGAGGGCCGCACGTTCCGGCTGGAACAGGGTGGCGACGAAAAACGGATGGTCCAGCAGCTCCACCGCTCGCAGGTCGCCCGCCGAGTCATGGCCGCTGGCAATCAGGTCAGCCTCCAGTAGCGCGCTTTCGAATTCAGGGTTGATGCCATAGCGGCAACGGTAGCCTTCATGGATATCGAGGGTGGCGTAGGCCTCGGCGATGCGGGTATAGGCCATCAAGCGGATGGTGTCAGTCGCTTCCACCAGCGCACAGGTCAGTGGCGTAAGCACTGCGCGCGGCGAGTCGGGGGCCAATTCGCCGTGTTCTGCGTCGGCCCAGCCCATCACGTTGCGGGCATATTCCAGCACCGCGTGTTGAAAACCGCCGCAGGTGCCGAGGAAAGGCCGCCGCTGTTCGCGGGCATAACGGATGGCCAGCAGGGCGCCGTCGAGGTCACGGTAAGGGCTGGCGGGGACGCACCAGAAACCATCGTAGTGCTGCAATTGTTCGGTGGATTTGATCGTGTCGGTGGCCAGCCAATCGAACCGCACCGTCAGGCCCAACGCCGCGCCGGCCTGTTGCAGCGCCAATGGAATGGCCTGGTGGGCGGTGACTTGTGCATCGTAGTCGCCGATCAGGGCCAGGTGCAGGGTGGTTTTATTCATCGAGGGTATCCGTGGCTTGTTGAGTCCTGGCGCTCACTATAGATTGGCGTCCACGCAATCAATATTGGCGTTGGCCCACATGTTCAATGCAGCGACGCACTATCAGATCGATTACTCCGACCTTTCCCTGATCCTCGCGTTGGTGCGAGGCGGCACGCTTGCCCGTGCAGCGGGGTTGCTGCGGGTGGATGTGTCGACGGTGTTTCGCGCGGTGCGGCGGCTGGAGGCGGCGCTGGGCCAGACACTGTTCGAAAAGAGCCGCGCCGGCTACCTGCCCACCACCTTGGCCACCACCCTCGCCGAACAAGCTGAACGTGCCGAACAGGCGCTGGAAGCTGCACGAGTTGGGGTCGAGCAGGGCGGTGAAGTGATCAGCGGCACGGTGCGCCTGACGTGCACGGATTCGGTGTTGCAGTCACTGTTGCTGCCGGCCCTGGCGCACTTCATGCCCGGCTACCCGGCGCTGACCCTGGAGCTGAGCACCTCCAATGACTTTGCCAACCTCAGCCGCCGCGATGCGGATATCGCCTTGCGCCTGACCAAGGCTCCGCCCGAACATCTGGTAGGACGTTGCCTGGGCACGGTGTCGTATCGGGTGTGTGCCAGCGCCGACTATGCCCGCCAGTATGCAGGCAAGGAGCTGGCTGCCCTGAACTGGATCGCGCCGGATGACTTCCTGCCGGATCATCCCACCGTCACCTGGCGGCGCCAGCATTTGCCTGGAGTGATGCCGGCCTACCGCTGCAACAGCATGGTCTCAGTGACCGAACTGGTGCGCGCCGGGCTCGGCGTGGCTGCGTTGCCGGATTACTTGCTGGGCGCAGGCCTGCAACCGTTGAGCCCGCCGCTGGTGGGGCACGACACAGCCCTGTGGCTGCTCACGCGCCCTGATTGCCGGGCGTTGCGCTCGGTGGTGACGTTATTTGATCAGCTGGGCCAGCATGTGCGCTTGCCCCATTAAGTCTTGCGCACGAAGTGCTCGTGCATCTCGGTGGTCAACCCTTCGATGCGTTCGGTCAGTTGCTTGGTCATCTCGGTGAGCTTGGTGTTCTGTTCCAGCAGTTCCATCAATTGCTTGGTGGTCTGCGCCGCCTGGGCCTGGCGTTCGGTGTTGGCCACGGCCAGGGCTTCGCGGTGCTGGGCGTCGGCGTCGGACTGGGCCTTGTCCCGTGCGGCCTGGCGGGTTTGGGCCAGCAGAATCAAAGGCGCGGCATAGGCTGATTGCAGGCTGAACGCCAGGTTCAAGAGAATGAACGGATACACGTCAAAGTGCGTGATACCGGTCACGTTGAGCACGACCCACAAAATCACGATTGCCGTTTGCGCCCCCAGGAACGTCGGCGTGCCAAAGAAGCGCGCGAAGGCTTCGGCTTTCAGCGCAAAAGTGTCGCTGCCAAAGGTCGGCGCGAGATGGGCGTGTTTACGGTGAAAACGCAGATGGTCAACGTTGGCTTCAGGTTTATCCGGGGTCATGGCGGGCTCGAATCCGTGGCGTAAGACAAGCCACCACTATAGACCGAGCCCTTGACCGGGCACATGAAGAAGCCTGTCGCTTACCGGTTGCCCCGTTCATTGGCAAACGCACTCACAGCCTGCACCGCCTCGCTGGCGCCTTCGCGAATCTGCAGGATCACCGTGCCGGCCTGGTTGGCCAGCTCTACGCCCTGGGCGGCGCGGTCGCGGGTGCCGTCCATGCTGTCGATGGCCTGGCGGGTTTCGGTCTGGATCATCTCGATCATCGACGAGATCTCCGCCGTTGAACCGCTGGTGCGCGCCGCCAACTGCCGGACCTCATCGGCCACCACCGCAAAGCCGCGCCCTTGTTCGCCGGCGCGTGCTGCTTCGATGGCAGCGTTCAAGGCCAGCAGGTTGGTCTGGTCGGCAATCCCGCGAATGGTGTTGACGATGGCGGTGATCTGCTGCGAACGCTCGCCCAGCTTGGCGATCAGCGCGGAAGAACCGTCGATGTTGGCGGCAATCTCACGCATGCCCGTGGCGGTCTGCTGGATCACCTCGGCGCCTTTTTCGGCGATGTCCCGGGTTTGCAGCGAGATGTGATAAGCCTGGGTCGCGCTTTGCGCATCGGCGGCGTGTTTCTCCACCATGGCCGTGACGTCGGAGGCGTACTTCACCACCTTGCACAGGCGTCCGCTGGCGTCGTACACCGGGTTGTAGTTGGCTTCCAGCCACAGGACCTGGCCGTTTTTGTCGATGCGCTCGAACTGGCCGTTGAACAGCTCACCCTGGTTCAGCCGTCGCCAGAAATCACTGTAGGCGCTGCTGTTGGCCAGCTCGGGTTTGCAGAACATGCGGTGATGTTTGCCCTGGACTTGAGCCAGGGTATAGCCCATGCGATGCAGGAAATTCTGGTTGGCGCTGATGATGGTGCCGTCGAGGTTGAATTCGATCACCGCCATGGCGCGGTCGATGGCCTGCAACTTGGCGTTGGCTTCGCTCTCGGCCTGCATTTTCGGGGTGACGTCCATGGCGTACTTCACCACTTTCACCACGCTGCCGGACTCGTCACGCACCGGGTTGTAGCTGGCCTCCAGCCAGATCGGCTGGCCGCTGCTGGTGATTCGTTCAAAGGTGCCGGACTGGAACTGGCCGTTGCGCAGTTGCGTCCACAGCTGGCCGTATTCGGCGCTGCGGGCAAAGGCCGGGGTACAGAGCAGGCGGTGGGACTGGCCCACGACTTGATCGGCGTTGTAACCCATGGCCTTGAGAAAGTTCTCGTTGGCCCGCAGGACAGTGCCTTGCAGATCGAATTCGATCACCGCCATGGAGCGGTCGATGGCTTCGAGAAGGCTGGCTTGCTGGGCAAGGGTGGCTTGCAAGGTACTGATGGTTTTTTTATGGGCGTTGAATAGCATGGTCGTGTGCTCGGGGGAAGCAAGCGTCAGGGGTATCCATGGGGGCGCCTGCCACCGTATGGCTTAAGCCTACGGCAAACGTGCTCATTGCCAGCTTCCTTGTGCTGACAGAGGGGTGGAACAGCGGGTTCTGAGTCGTTATGGGGGCAAGAAGTTCTATAGTCGCCGACCAATGGCGGCATTATGCTATCGCTTGGTGATGGTCGCGTTTAATTCAGACGAGGTGCAGTCGGCGGGATTCAGGCGCTATGGGCGACCACATAGTCGCTGACATTCACCCGGTTGCGGCCTGTGTCCTTGGCGGCATACAGCGCGCGGTCCGCCGCGTTGAGCCACATGGCCGCGTCGGTGAAGGCCGGTTGGAACGAAGCCAGGCCGATGCTCAGGCTGACCCGCAGCTCGGGGATTTCCGGATGACGGTAGTTGCTGAACACTTCGCGCATGCGCTCCATGACTTGCGCCGCTTGCTCCAGAGGCATGTCCGGAAGAATCACACAGAATTCGTCACCGCCGTAACGCCCGGCCAGGTCGTTTTCCCGCAGGTTGCGACGCAGTTCCAGGCTCAGTTGGCGCAGGACCTGGTCACCGATGATGTGCCCGTAGCTGTCGTTGATTTGCTTGAAGTGGTCGATATCGATCAGCGCGATGGTGGCGTGGGCATTTTGTTGCTGGCACTTGTGAAACTTCAGGTGCAGCAGGTCTTTCCACGAGCCGTGATTGAGCAGGCCGGTAAGGCTGTCGGTGCGACTCAGGGCGCTCAGGGCACGTTTGTGTTCCGACAGTTTGATTGCCAGGCGGTAGCAGACCATGCCCAGGGCCATGGGATACAACGTCAGCATCGGCAGGCAAGCGTAGACCTGGACCAGGCTGACGTTGGGATTGAACCTGATTCCGAATAACAGCCATGCCACGCCGATGCCCGCCAGTTGCGCCACGATGCCGTGGAGAAACAGGCGTTTGCCGCCGGCGGCGACGTTGTTCATGGCCATCATCGACAGGATGGTCACGGCGGTAAGGGGCGTGAACTGCGTGGTGGCAGCCCAAAACCCGCCGAGCAGCGAGTCGTAGAGCAGGTTTCGTCGCTCAGCCTTGTAGGGGAAGTCGGAACGGGTCGAGAGTTGGTACGCCAGGTGCGCCCAGCCAAATCCATTGAACAGCAGCAACGCCCAGACCCAACCTGGCATTTGCAGTGGGTAAAGCGCAGCGATGACGCTGATGCAGCCGATGCCCAAGCCGATGATCCTTGGCTTGTAGATACGTCTGGCAAATGACAGCCCTTTGCCTCGTTGGTTTTCCATAAATTCCTGGGTCGATTCTTTTTTTCGCAGGTACAACGGCACACGTGATCGGGAAAACCACTGGTCGGATAATCCGTGTGAATATTGTCAGTTATTCCCGTGGGAATAATCAGTGTCCTTCCAGGCCATTTGCAAAGGACACACGCCGAATCAGCAAAAAACGACCCTGGATGTCGTTCCTGCAACAGATCAGTGCTGCGGCACGACCTCGTAGCCCGCCAGGAACAGGTCGATGGCCGACTCGATGACGTCCGCTTGAGCGGCGGCGTCCAGGGTCGGCTGGCCCAGGGTGATCTGTGGCCAGAAGGCGAAAGCCTTGAGCAGGCTTTGCACCTGGTGGGCGGCGAAGCATGGGTCGGTGCAGCTCAACCGGCCATCTTCCTGGGCGGCGCGCACCCATTGGGTGAACCCTTCTTCGCGCTTGCTCAGGCGGTTGACCATGTCCTGGGCGCGTTCCGGCGAGTGGATGGTGGCGGCAATCGCCACACGGGCCAGATCGAGGAAGTTGGCGTCCGACATCATCGTCATCTTGGCTTGCAGCAACCCGCGCAATTGCTCGCGCAACGGGCGGTCGCTGGCGTAGCTGACGTCCAGTTGCGCAACGCTGCTGGCCCACAGTTGATGCAGGATCTCGGCGAACAGTTCTTCCTTGCTGGGGAAGTGGTTGTACACCGTGCGCTTGGAAACGCCCGCAGTGGCGGCGATCTTGTCCATGCTGGTGACCTCGAAACCGTTGTCCCGAAACTCGGCGATGGCGGCTGCCACGATGGCTTCGCGTTTACGGTCGGTGAGGCGCTGAGGTGCAGTCATGGGGGATTTCGGCTCTGAAAGGAAAATTACACTCGGTAGTTTACTTGCTACCGGTTTTGTTGCAATCTAGAAACTACACTGTGCAGTGTAACTTTTAGAGCAGTCTGCAGGAGTTCCTCGGTAATGGCCACGATCTCAACCCGTCTCGACAGTTCTTCTTCAGCGCCCAAGTCTTCCGAACAGCAGCAAGGTCACTTCACCAATCAGAAGCCCATCCAGCATGGCGGCTTGGGCAAGACCTTGGGCATCATGTGGAAGATGCTCTTCCAGAAGCCCCGCAGCACGCGGCCGGTGGGTGAGATCCCGGTGCAACCGCTGACCCGTGAGCAACTGTTTGCCGCCCCCGACCACAGCGTGTTCCGCCTTGGGCACTCCACGGTGCTGCTGAAAATGCGTGGCAAGTTCTGGCTGACCGACCCGGTGTTCGCCGAGCGCGCATCGCCGTTCAGTTGGGCCGGTCCCAAGCGCTTCCATCAGCCGCCAATCAGCCTGGAAGACCTGCCTCCGATCGAGGCGGTGATCCTGTCCCACAACCACTACGACCACCTGGACCACAAGGCGGTGGTGCAACTGGCGGACAAGACCCGCTATTTCCTCGCGCCGCTGGGCGTGGGCGATACACTGGTCAAGTGGGGTGTAGACCCCAGCAAGGTGCGGCAGCTGGATTGGTGGCAGGGCACTGAAGTTGACGGGATTCGTTTTGTTTCCACGCCGGCCCAGCACTTTTCCGGGCGTGGCCTGTTCGACGGTAACCAGACACTTTGGTGCTCGTGGGTGATGATCGACGGCCCGCGGCGGATCTTCTTCAGCGGCGATACTGGCTATTTCGAGGGCTTCAAGCGCATCGGCGAGCAGTACGGACCCTTTGATCTGACCCTCATGGAAACCGGTGCTTACAACGTCGACTGGCCCCACGTTCACATGCAACCGGAAGAAACCCTGCAGGCGCATATCGACCTGAAGGGCCGCTGGCTGCTGCCGATCCACAACGGTACCTTCGACCTGGCGTTTCACGCATGGCACGAACCGTTCGACCGCATCATGGCGCTGGCGTGGGAGCGTAATGTGTCGATCACCACGCCGGCGATGGGGCAGGTGTTCCTGCTCAATCAACCAGAGCGCGGGCAGGCTTGGTGGCTGGAAGTCGAGCATGCGGGTAACGAGCAACACGTCGGCGGGTGATGGCTATTTAGATGCCATCCCGCCACTGAGTTGCAGGCTGTTTCCGGCCTACGGCCGTCCCGATAACAGGATGCAATCATCCCTCGAAAACCAATTTCGAGGCGTGGTCGTATATGGACGACAAGAGTAGGAAGGTGACAGTGTCGGGCTCGCTGTGTCTGTTCAAGCAGTCAGTCTCGGGGGACGGTTCTGTTCCCCCGGCTTGCGCCCCGACCGTCAGTAAGGGCGTCGTGTTTGGCACTGATACTGGCGGTGCAATCGTCGGTTCCGGCGCTCACCAGAGCGGCCTGGAGTTTGACTCCCCAAGTGGCTACGGCCCCAGGTTTGACATCCCCGGGCCCATGATGCGCACCGTGCGCGACCCCTCGTTATCACTGATCGCCCTCAGCGGCGTCGACCCTGAAGGGCCGGTGATGGTGGAGATCCCACCGGTCGCCGATTCGGGTCATCTGATAAACACACCGCCCTTGGCCGGCAGCCGCATTGGTTTTGCCAGTGAATATGTTGCAGGCGATGTTCGAGAAACGATCGAACACAGCGCGCACTTTGCTCAAGTACTGAACGTACTGCGTGCAGCCGGTGCGGAGTTGGTGCCCGTGTATGCGCGGCTGACGGACGACACGGGCCATTTCACCCTGCATCCCGGCAACGAGATTAACGATCGGGTCACGGAAAATCGGTTGGATGGGTTGGTGTCCGATGCGCAAAGTGCTGCCTTTCATCAAGCGGCCACTGCGGGTAACCCAAGGATACGTATACCCACCGGCGCTGGCCCGGATGGAGTCTTAACGTTTGCGTGGTTCTATGGCGCTTATTGGGCCGGCGATCGTCTGGCAGCGCTGGCGCAAGGCTGTCGGTTGGTATTGTCGGCACAGACATCCCGATGATGAGCAGGCTGCCCAGGCAATCAGGAAGCCTGCATTTACACCCGGCCTGCGCCAGCCCGGATTACTTCAACCCATAGCGAGCGGCAGGTTCACGGTGCGACAGGTTCGGGCCCAGGGCCAACCGCGCGTTTTCGTAGGTGTCCCAATCTGCGCTGTCCGGCAGGGACGGAATCGTCACGGCTTCGCCTTGGGCCAGGCCGGCGAGGGCTGAGTCCACCAGGTTTTCCGTAGTCATTACCATGGTTTCCGGCAGGTTGTTTACCGGCAGGCCGGCGATGTCCCAGAACTCCGTGGCAGTGGCGCCCGGCAGCACCACCTGGACCACCACGCCCTTGTCGCTCAGCTCGTGCTGCAACGATTCGCTGAAGGCCTGCACAAACGCCTTGGTGCCGCCATATACCCCGTTCAGCACTTTGGGAGCGAGGGCGACAATCGAGCCAATATTGATAATCGTGCCGCGGCCCTGGGCGACAAAGTTGGTTGCCGCCGCTTTGGCCAGGCGGGTCAGCGCCAGCACGTTAAGCAGAATCATCGCGTCCATTTTGTCGGCATCCGACTCCAGCAGCGAAGCTGTGGCGCCCACACCGGCGTTATTCACCAGCAGGCTGACACGGCTGTCGTCCTGCGCGAGCTGGGCAATACGCGCCAAGTCGGCGGGCAGATTGAGATCGGCGGCTATCACTTCAACGGCACGCTGGGTGCTAGCCTTCAAGCGTGTTGCCAACTGCTCCAGGCGTTGCTGGTTGCGGGCCACCAGAATCAGATCGTAGCCAGCGTTGGCCAAGCGGTCGGCATACACCGCGCCAATTCCTGACGAAGCACCGGTAATCAGGGCATAACCTTTGTGTTGCGACATGGCAGTTGCTCCAAATGGCCGGGGAGGGGATCGGCCTTGTTGGAACCAAGATTATGGGTGTAATGTATTGGCTGCAATGTCATATATCCCTCCTTTAGAGACATGAGGTTTGGCCATGGTGTCCGTCGGTATCGTGCTGTTTCCCGGTTTCCAGGTGCTGAGCCTGTCTACCAGCAGCGTGTTCGAGTTTGCCAACTTCGTGGTGGGACGACCGTTCTACCGCGTGGATTTGCTGTCGGAGCATGGCGGGCCGATCAAAAGCTCCATGGGCTTTGCCATTGATAGCCTGGCGTTCGGGCAGCAGGACTACGACACGATCGTGGTGCTGGGGGATAACGAATTACTCGAGCCCACACCCGGCATGGTGGCGTATCTACAGGCGTCGTTGACGGCGTCGCGCCGGGTTACGTCGGCCTGCACCGGTTCTTTTCACCTGGCAGCGGCCGGGCTGTTGGAAGGGCGCAAGGCAACCACCCACTGGTACCACGCCATGACGTTTCGCCAGCGCTACCCCGACGTAAAGCTGGAAGAAGACCGGATCTTCACCGTCGATGGCCCGCTCTGGACATCCGCCGGGATGACCGCCTGCATCGATCTGGCCCTGGCCTTGGTAGAGCAGGACCTGGGGGTGGAAGTGGCCCGCGACGTGGCGAAAAAACTGGTGGTCTATCACCGCCGTGCCGGTGGCCAGTCGCAGTTCTCGGCGTTGCTGGAACTGGACCCAAAGTCCGACCGCGTACAAACCGCCCTGGCCTGGGCCAAAGGGCACTTGCGCGAGGACCTTTCCGTAGAGCAACTAGCCGAAGCGGCACACCTCAGCCCGCGCCAATTCAGCCGACTGTTCCGCGCCGAAACCGGCCAATCCCCAGCCAAGGCGGTGGAACACCTGCGCATTGAAGCCGCGCGCTTGATGCTCGAATCCGGCAGCCACTCCATCGACGTCGTCGCCCGGGAGACAGGCTTCGGTGACCCGGAGCGCATGCGTCGAGCCTTCCTGCGAGCGTTTGGCCAGCCGCCCCAAATGATCCGTCGGGCGTTGCAGTTGCAGGCGTGAGTTGATGGCCTTGCGCGCTAAGCACCATTGGGCTGAGGTGTTGTTGGGTCAATGGATGCCGCTGTTGAATCCAGAAACCGGGAGATGATCCCTTTGGTGGCAGGTTGTGCCGAAGCGCTGGCGCGGCCCCGCACACTCATCCCCCAACCCGGCGCATACCCCGGGAAAAACACCAACCCTTCAGCCTCCAGACGAAACGCCACACTCAGGCGGACTTCATCGTCCACATCGCCATGGCTTTCAAAACGTTGAAGGGCGTCCACTTCCACATCCGCTTCACGGGCCAGGTCTTCCCGGCTCCAGCCGAGCATCAGGCGGGCCTGGACGCTGTGCCGTGAGGTGAATTGATGAAGGACGATCTGCTGTTCTACGGTGCTGCTCATTGCCAGAGAGGACATGGGCTTTCTCCAGGTTCGACGGGGGAGGGCAAACTATACTGTGTTTTTGTACAGTTGTTTATACCGCTCATCAACTGGATTTTTTCGATAGGGTCGCCGCTGCTCTATTTCGCCCCTTCCAGGTAAGTGCTCGGCGACTGACCAAGCACTCGCCGGAACGTGCTGGAAAATGCCGCCGGGTTTTTGTAGCCCAAGTCCAGGGCTAGCCCCGTTGAGCGTGCCGGTCGCGCTGGCCGGTACGTTTACCTACATGCTCATGGCAGGATTCGCCAAGGTGGAATTGGGTGCGTGGTTTGTCGGCTATATCGACTTGCTGGCGTTTGCCATCCTCACCGTGGGTTCGCTGCTGGGTATTCGCCTGGCGGCACCGTGGATCGGCCGCATCCCGGATGCACTGCATGCGCGGGTGTATATCGGGTTGTTGGGCGTGGTGATGGTGAGCATGCTGGTCTGACGCAAGTGGATTTTGCGGCCTTTCAGTCGCGGGCTAGGGTTACTTCTCTGTTCAAAAGAAAGTGATGGGGGAATGTGATGTCCATTTGCGAAAGCGATTGGAAGAAGTTAAAAGTCCTCAGGGCATTGGCGCTTGAACGCTTTTACCTAGGCGTACTGGCTGATGCAAAGACCATCAGCGAGCGCGAAACGCTGTCTGCCGAGGCTCGGTACAGGACGCTGTATCGCCTCACCCGGGATCGCGATAACGATGTCGTCCGCACATTTAATCTCTACAGTCGTTCGAGAGCCTGGGAGAGCCTTGCACAAATGATCAGCCTTGATTTATTGAGTGATTCAGAGTTGTCGGTATTAAGCGAAGAGACATTGAGTGCTATCAGCTACGCGGTCAGGCAGCGTTATGAAATCGAGTGGGTTGCTGAACACGTATCAGACGACCGAGAATCTTGTCTTTAACTTCAGTAAAAATGTTCAGGAAATACCTTGATGCTAAGTTTTAATTGTACTCAGGCGGCTGCCGATTTCTTTAGCCGGGTTCACAAAGGCAAAAAAATTTCCCCGGTTCAAAAAATGTCGCCAGAGGAGAGGCAGGGCGATGACCTGTACGCCGACCCTCATGAGTGGCTGGTCCATGCCGCGACGGTGCAACGTAAACATGTGCTGTTGGCGATACATCTGAAAACCCGCTATTGCATGCTGTTTTTTGATATGAAAAAGGCCGACGCCGATAGCTTTGTGTACACCTTTATTAATCGCTGGATGAGTGGTGTTGTGGATCTTGCCTTAAAGTCTGATGTTTTGGATTTGGTTGATCCGTCGGTGCCTGGGCAGCAATTCGTCAGCTTGGTCGAATCGTACTGCCTGCAGCAGCGGGGTGATCGGAGTGCGCAGACTCAAATCAACGAAATATTACGGAGTTTTGAGATGGACGCAGAAGGCGTGGATCTTGCCGCAGCTTCTTGGAGCGCTCTGCGTTACGACGCTCGAATCAACCATACGCCTCGAAGCTTGAAAGATGTGAAGGGACTTCATTGGCCGGATGAGGAAATGCTGATTCATTGGTTGGTCACGGTAGGCGGCTTGGACCCTGCTGGCGCCGCAGTTGCCCGTGAAAAGTACCGTCTATTCAGACGAAGGGCCTGAACTGGAGTCGCATCACCGTTCTTCCAGCACAGGCGCCTCGCGAATAATCAGGTGATCCAGGTTTTCGATATTGGCACTGAACACCCCGAACGTCTGCTCGGGGTTTTTCTTGCTTGGCACCTGTTTCAGCTCCGGCGTCACCCCGTAGAAGAAGCAATACAGCGCCCGATCACTATCTAACGCGGCTTTGATCTGCTCCAGGAACGCCTTGCGCTTGCGGTAGTTCTCGATCAGTTTTTTGCTCAAGTAAACGTTGATGGAATAGGGCTTCTTGTCGAGCCAGGCCTTCTTTTCGAAGTCGATGCGAAAGCTGCTGGTGTAGTCCTTGATCTCCTTGATCTTGCCCCAGTAGATCAGGCCTTTGTTGTCTTGCAGGTATTCGACTTTCTTGAAAAACGTCCAGTAGGTCGCGGTGTGATCGCCGATCTTCAAGGGCATGCTTTTGAGCTTGTCCTTGTCGCCGATATTCGACACGTAGCATTCCACCGGGTGGGCAAAGACGCTGGTCTTGTCCGGGGTGGTGTCGCTTGAGCTGTGAGACAAGGCATTGCGGGTTGCCGGCGTTTTCGGTGGTTCTTGTGTGGTGCCGCCTTCTGTACCGATGACCGGTGTCTTGCGTTCGTACTGGCGTCGCGTCAGCACTAATTCCGACGGGAAATTTTCCTCCGGCCCATCCTCTGCTTCACCTTTTCCGGCATGGCGGCTGGCGTAACGGCAACCTTCGATATGCCGGGTACTGGGGATGTTCTTGAAGTGGGGCGTGCGCAGGTAGTTGACGTTTTTCGCGTTGAACGTGCCCAACACATTGCCCGCCGCAAACGCCGCCCGGCATTCATCGTTGGGGCACAGGAAACTGTCCTTGTCGGAATCGAAGGCGGCTGTTTCGTCGAAATTCAGGTCGCGCACGTCATAGATCGACAGCTTGTCGTCGAGACTCAGGCTGTAGGCCGTGTCGAATTTCATAGGGCTCGGGTCCGTGAGAGATTTCGCTATTAATAGCGGGATATTGCGCAAATATCAGTAGAAATTACGCACGGACCACCACACGCCGGCCACTCAGGAAACACAAGGTGCCACCCACCGCCGTCAGCCCGCTGAGTACATAGAACATCGAGGCGGGCGATGCATTGATCAGCAGGTAGCCGCAGATCACCGGGCTCAGTGCCCCGCCAAATGCCGCCAGGTTTTGTGCGCCGTAATAACTGCCGCGCAGGGCGTCCGGGGCGATGGTATCGATAAACAGGAACTCGGAGGGGTAGATGATCATCTCCCCCAAAGTGAACACAAACATCGCGACACACCACGACACCAGGCCGTCCGCCATGCTGAAGCCGATCAACCCGGCAATAAACAGCGAGGTGCCGAGCACGATCCAGTAGCGCAGTTGTTCACGCTTGAGGAAGCGGCCGATCTGGTACTGCATCAGGATCACTGTGATGGCGTTGCACGCCAGCACCGCAGAGAGAATTTTCAGCGCGTTCTCCGGCTTGTAGGCCACCAGCAGAAACTGCGACAGATACAGGGTGTAGCGCCCGTGGACAATGGTGCTCAACAGGCTGCCGCTGGTAAACAGGATCAAGGTGCGATCACTGCGCAGCGTCCTCAGGGTGCTGAGAAAACTTAAGGGTTTATTGCTGTCGTCGCGCTGGGTCGGCGGGATGCCGATCATCAGGAACAGACTGCCAAAAGCAATCGCGCTGGCGATCAGGAAGGGCGCCAGGGGCATCTGGCCGGCAATCACCACGCCGAGCATCGGGCCGGTGGCGTAGCCGACATTGGTCAGGGTGTAGCGCAGGGAAAACACCTTGGCCCGCTGGCCCACCGGCAGGTTCTCGCTGATGATCGCCTTGGAGCCGATCAGGAACAGCGCCGAAGCGGCTTCGGTGATCACCAGCGTCAGGGTGGTCAGGTACAGGTTGCTGGCAAAGGTCAGCAACAGAAAACCGATGGAGCTGGAGAGCATCGCCAGGATCAGCAGCTTGCGCTTTTCCAGACGGTCGATGATGTAACCACCGTAGAGGCCCAGCAGGGTGGCAATGAACACAGCAATGCCCATCAGCAAGCCGATGTCTTGCTGGTTGAGGCCCAGGCGGGTGCTGAGCAACAGCGCGAGCAACGGGCTGGTCATGGCGCGGCTGACGACGATGGTCACCGAGCAGATCATCAGGCGGCGGATTACCAGGGAGTACGTGGCCACGGTGGGGCGGATGTCCTTATTCTTTTTTCAAGGCG
>NZ_JAXCIS010000086.1:0-4199 GCF_034044025.1 Pseudomonas sp. SED1 | reverse complement strand
CGGGAGCAAGCTCCCTCGCCACAACAAGCTCCCTCACCACAGCAGGCTCCCTCACCACAACAAGCTCACTCACCACAGCAAGCCCCCTCGCCACAAAAGCAGCTTCCCATCATCAAGAAGGAATATTTGATGCGCATCATCCTCTTCAGCAGCCAGACCTACGACCGCGAGAGCTTTCTCGCCCAACCGTTGCCCGAAGGCATGCAGCTGCAATTCCAGCCGGCCCGGCTGAACCTCGACACCGTGGCCCTGGCCGAACACCACGAAGTGGTCTGCGCCTTTATCAATGACGACCTCAGCGCCCCGGTGCTGGAGCAGTTGGCCAGCGGCGGCACTCGCCTGATCGCCCTGCGCTCGGCCGGTTACAACCATGTCGACCTGCCCGCCGCCAAACGCCTGGGCCTGACCATCGTGCGGGTGCCAGCCTATTCGCCCCATGCGGTGGCCGAACATGCGGTCGCGCTGATCCTGGCCCTCAATCGCCGCCTGCACCGCGCCTACAACCGTACCCGCGACGGTGACTTCAGCCTGCATGGCCTGACCGGTTTCGACCTGGTGGGCAAGACCGTCGGCGTGGTCGGCACCGGGCAGATCGGCGCCACATTCGCCAAGATCATGGCCGGGTTCGGCTGCCAGTTGCTGGCTTACGATCCTTACCCCAACCCGCAGGTCGAGGCCCTCGGTGCGCGCTACGTGAACCTGCATGAGTTGCTGGGCGAGTCGCAGATCATCAGCCTGCATTGCCCACTGACAGCGGACAGCAAACACCTGATCAACGCCCAAAGCCTGGCCCATATGCAGCCCGGCGCGATGCTGATCAATACCGGGCGCGGCGGCCTGGTGGACACCCCGGCGCTGATCGACGCGCTCAAGGACGGCCAGCTCGGCTATCTGGGGCTGGATGTGTATGAAGAAGAGGCCCAGCTGTTTTTCGAAGACCGCTCGGACTTGCCCCTGCAAGACGACGTATTGGCGCGCCTGCTGACCTTCCCTAACGTCATCATCACCGCCCACCAGGCCTTCCTGACCCGCGAAGCCTTGGGGGCGATCGCCGGCACGACCCTGGCCAACATCGCTGCGTGGGCCGGCGGGCAGGCGCAAAACCTCGTCGAAGGATGATCAGCGGTCACATAGCCGCGCCATGATGGGTGGCGGCCCGTGATAGGATGCCGCGCCTATTTGGAGGATCCATGGCCGAACACGATTTCCGCTTCAGCTTGCTGAGCCCGCAACACACTCTGATCGAATGCCGCGCCCTGGTGCCGGGCCGTTATCAAGTCACCGGCAACGGTGGCTCGATCAAGAACGGCGACGTTCTGATCGTCACCCTGCGCGGCAGCAAAACCCTGTCGATGCGCCTGACCGTCGAAGGCGATGCGCGCTACTCCATCCGCCCGGCGGGCCAGTGGGTCGCCATGGCCCAGGGGCCGAAGTTCGGCGAGTTGGAGATTCACACTTGGAAGGTCAACTGCGACAGCTGCGACAACGTGCTGGAGTTTGAATTTGCGGTGGAAACCAAGCTGACAAAGGAACCGCTGCAACCGGCCGCCACTGCGCGGGTCACCGAGTTGGGCTGGGCCACCCTGGGTGACAAGCACCGCTGCCCGAAATGCCAGCAGGCCGCGCAATGAAAGCCCCGCTGATGCTGGCCGTGCTGGGTGCAGGCCTTGCGGGCTGCGCCAGCGACGAGGCCAAGCTCAAGCAGGATCACAGCTACGTGGTGGAATGGATCGGTGAGCGGCCGCTGATGGATTACGCGCACCTGACCGTGACCCTCGGCGCCGATGGCCGGGCCTACGGCAATGGTGGCTGCAACCATTGGTTCGCGCCCTACACCCTGGACGGCGACAAGCTGAGCTTCGGCAAGGTCGGCAGCACCCGCAAACTCTGCGCCGAAGCGCTGATGGAGCAGGAGCACCGCTTCTTCCAGGCCCTGCAAGGTGTGCAGCGCTGGGACGTCTCGCCGATCGAACAAACCCGTTTCTGGCCGGCAGACGGCAAGCCGTTGCGGTTGTGGCTGGAAGAAGGCTAAAAACCTCCGACCTGCCTTTCCGCCCGTCTGTAGGAGCGAGCTTGCTCGCGAAAAACCAGAGAGCGCCGCGCACATTCAGAATGCTCGCGTTATCGTTGACGTTTTTCGCGAGCAAGCTCGCTCCTACAGTGGGATATTTTTAGCCCCTTAAGGCCTTGAGCTTGGCCAACACCCCTTCCGCCGTCTGCTCACCCATCAGTTGCTCACGCACCTTGCCCTTGTCATCGATGATGTAGGTCACCGGCAAGGCTTCACTGCGGGGAATGTCGAAGATCCCGTCCGGGTTCTGCGCCAGTACGGTGAACTTGATGCCCAGCTTGTCGCTGGCGCTTTTGAGTTCTTCACCCTGGGCGTTGTCGAAGTTCACGCCGAACACACCCACTGACTGACCCTTAAGCTGTTCGGCCAAAGCGTTGAGTTCAGGGATTTCGGTACGGCACGGGCCACACCATTCAGCCCAGTAGTTAACCACCAGCCATTGCTTGTCCAGGCGTTCGGCGGCCACTTTCTGACCATATTGGTCAACGCCATAATCATTGCCACAGCCACTGAGCAGCAGCGTGCCGATGATTGCCAATGCGCCTAACAGTCGCCTCGTCATGGGGTAATCCTTCGTAAAAATGAACGTTGGCTGCGGCCTATCGCCTCTCATGGTTTAAGGACGTGGCACAGCGCGGGTAGAATACCCGCCACCTTACGCAAGATGCGACCCGCACATGACCGATCTGACGCTTTATCACAACCCGCGCTGCTCGAAATCCCGCGGTGCGCTCGAACTGCTGGAAGCCCGTGGCCTCACACCCAACGTAGTGCGCTACCTGGAAACCCCGCTCGACGCCGCGCAATTGCAAGCCTTGCTGGGCAAGCTGAACATCAGCGCGCGGCAATTGCTGCGTACCGGCGAAGACGAATACAAAACCCTCAACCTGGCCGACGCCAGCCTCAGCGAAGCGCAACTGATTGCCGCAATCGCCGCTCATCCGAAACTGATGGAGCGCCCGATCCTCGAAACCGCCGACAAGGCCGTGATTGGCCGCCCGCCAGAGAACATTCTGGAGCTGGTTTCGTGAGTGCGCCGTATGTGCTGGTGTTGTATTACAGCCGCAACGGCTCGGTGAGCGAAATGGCCCGACAAATTGCCCGGGGCGTCGAGCAAGCCGGGCTTGAGGCGCGGTTGCGCACCGTGCCGGCCATCTCCAGCGAATGCGAAGCCGTGGCGCCGGACATTCCGGTGGACGGCCCGCTGTACTGCAGCCTCGACGACCTGAAGCACTGCTGTGGCCTGGCGCTGGGCAGCCCGACCCGTTTCGGCAACATGGCCGCGCCGCTCAAGTACTTTCTCGACGGCACCAGCAACCTGTGGCTGACCGGCGCCCTGGTCGGCAAGCCGGCGGGCGTGTTCACCTCCACCGCCAGCCTGCACGGCGGCCAGGAAACCACGCTGATGTCGATGCTGCTGCCGCTGTTGCACCACGGCATGCTGATCACCGGCCTGCCCTACAGCGAACAGGCACTGCTTGATACAAAGGGCGGCGGCACGCCTTATGGCGCCAGCCACCATTCCGGTGCCGACGGCAAGCGTGCGCTGGATCAACACGAGATCGCCCTGTGCCGCGCCCTAGGCCTGCGCCTGGCGAAGACTGCCGCGCTACTGGAGAACGGCCGTGGCCAGGAAGCCTAAGGTACTGCCGCCCCAGGCGTGGCTGGAGCCACGGGTCAAGGCGACGCGGGTGTTGAGCCTGCTGGCGTTTTTGGGATTGGTGGGGCTGCTGTGCGCCTACTACCTGGTGTTCGCCGACCTGCACGGCGCACGGCCGTGGGTAATTCTGCTGATCGAACTGGTGCCGTTGCTGTTGCTGGCGCCGGGGATGATCCTGGGCAGCGCACGCGGGCATTCGTGGATGTGCTTTGTGGTGAACTTGTACTTCATCAAGGGTGCGCTGGCGGCGTATGACCCGAACCGGCAGTGGTTTGGTGTGCTGGAAATGCTGGCGAGCCTGGCGGTATTCTGCACGGCGCTGATGTATGTGCGTTACCGGCATCAGTTGAATCGGCGGTTGGCGGGGGAAGGTTTGCCTGCTTGAACGCACCTCCTCAGGCAAGCCTAGATAAATCTAGCGAAGGGGCTTGTCCTGTGGCGAGGGGGCTTGTCCCCCGTTGGGCTGCG
>NZ_JAXCIS010000085.1:0-535 GCF_034044025.1 Pseudomonas sp. SED1 | reverse complement strand
CTTTCGCCGCCGGCAGCAGTGGTCACACTGGCGGTGAACACGTAGTTACCTTCGGCCAGGGCCGGGGCAACCGGGTACACCCAGGTACCGGCCGCGCTGACCGGCGCGGTGCCGTGCAGCACGTTGTCCAGGTAGATATTAACGGTGCCGCCTGGCGTACCACGACCGTGCAGCGTCGGGGTAGTGTCGTCGGTTACGCCATTGTTGACCAGGTCTGTTGTTACCGGCCCGACGTCGTCGGTGGCGTGGCTAATGCTGATGACCACGGCGCTGGTGTCGACGGTGAAGTCTATTGGCGCGGTTTGTGGGCTACGGTTGCCCGCAGCGTCGACCACGATGGTGCTCAGCGAGTGCGGCCCTTCAGTCAGTGGTGGCGAAGGGGTGTACTCCCAGGTGCCGTCAGGCTGTACGTCGGCCGTACCAATCAGGATCGCGCCATCCCAGATTTCAACGGTTGCACCGAGCTCGGCACTGCCGACGAACGTTGGGGTGTTGTCGTCGGTGATGTCACCGCTGACGATTGGGTCGGTAATCG
>NZ_JAXCIS010000084.1:0-14919 GCF_034044025.1 Pseudomonas sp. SED1 | reverse complement strand
GGTGTGGCTTAGTTGCTCTTCACGGCGTAATCCGGCTTCTTGTCATTCCCCGGGATATACGGGCTCCACGGCTGCGCACGAATCGGCTCCTCGGTCTGCCATACCACCGAGAACTGCCCGTCGGACTGGATCTCACCGATCATCACCGGCTTGTGCAGGTGGTGGTTGGTCTTGTCCATGGTCAGGGTGAAGCCCGACGGCGCGGCAAAGGTCTGCCCGGCCATGGCTTCACGCACTTTGTCGACGTCGGTGGACTTGGCTTTCTCCACCGCCTGCGCCCACATATGGATGCCCACGTAGGTGGCTTCCATCGGGTCGTTGGTCACGGCTTTGTCCGCGCCCGGCAGGTTGTGGGCCTTGGCGTAGGCTTTCCAGTCGGCGACGAATTTCTTGTTCACCGGGTTCTCCACCGACTGGAAGTAGTTCCAGGCCGCGAGGTTGCCCACCAGCGGCTTGGTGTCGATGCCGCGCAGTTCTTCTTCACCCACGGAGAAGGCAACGACCGGTACGTCGGTGGCCTTCAGGCCCTGGTTGGCCAGCTCTTTGTAGAACGGCACGTTGGAGTCGCCATTCACGGTGGAGATCACCGCAGTCTTGCCACCGGCCGAGAACTTTTTGATGTTGGCCACGATGGTCTGGTAATCGGCATGACCAAACGGGGTGTAGACCTCTTCGATGTCTTTATCCGCGACGCCTTTGGAGTGCAGGAACGAGCGCAGGATCTTGTTGGTGGTGCGCGGGTACACATAGTCGGTGCCCAGCAGGAAGAAGCGCTTGGCGCCGCCGCCTTCTTCGCTCATCAGGTATTCCACCGCCGGGATCGCCTGCTGGTTCGGCGCCGCACCGGTATAGAACACGTTCGGCGACATCTCTTCGCCCTCGTATTGCACCGGGTAGAACAGCAGGCCGTTGAGTTCTTCGAACACCGGCAATACCGATTTGCGCGACACCGAGGTCCAGCAGCCGAACACCACGGCGACCTTGTCCTGGGTCAGCAACTGGCGGCCTTTTTCGGCGAACAACGGCCAGTTGGAGGCCGGGTCTACTACGACGGGTTCGAGCATCTTGCCGTTCACACCGCCCTTGGCGTTGATCTCGTCGATGGTCATCAGCGCCATGTCTTTCAGCGAGGTCTCGGAGATGGCCATGGTCCCGGACAGCGAGTGCAGGATGCCGACCTTGATGGTCTCGGCGGCCTGTACGGTCCAGGTCATGCCCATGGCGGCGATGGACGCCGACAGTGTGAAAGCCTTGATCAAGCTGCGACGCTTCATTGTGCAATCTCCATGACTCAATGATGTGATGAGGGAGTGATTGCAAAGGCTGTGCCGAGGCGCGCAATCGTGGTGCACCAGAGCTTTGCTTGGACTATGCGCGTGGGCGACGCACCAATGCGGCGCCAATCGCGGCGGCCTGTGCACGCAGGTGCACCCGGATGGTGCCGGGCTACTTACCTACCGCTTGAACGCTGAGTGGGCCGCCGAGAATGGACGCTGACGATTACTTGAAAGGAGTTCCCATGGCGATCCGATTAGACCGCGAGCGACGTGCCGCCAGCACCAACCGAGGCGCTGCACGCTTGCCACCGTTAAGCCCGGCTTTTTTGCATGAAGCGGATGCTGCCTACTGGGCGCACCGCAAAATCGGCGAGCGCCGCGACCGCGAGTACGGCGGTGTGATTATGAAGAACCCGGCCGGGCAGTACTTTGCAACCGAGCCCGTGCCCGGTGATGCGATAGAATTCAACCTGCTCAAAGTTCTCGCCCTCAGCCCCGAAGGCTACTACCAGCAACCCCGGGGCTACACCTGTGTGGCGACCTATCACTCCCACCCGGCCCGGCATGCGTTGATTCAGCAGCGCAACCGCTCGTTTGACGCGAGGATGGTCAAGGCTTTCCTCGGGTTCTTTTCCGGCTCGGACTTTACCCATGATGTCGATGACCGGGAGTTTTTCCCGGCCGCGTATCTCTCCGGGCCGGATGGTTCACTGATTCGCTACGCCCCCAGCGGCTCGGCTGCGGAGCGCAGCTTTGCCTTGTGGATCAAGGCGGGCAAACCGACGGGTAATCGTGTCGGTGTGTATGGCCCGTTCAGTGAGTTTGTGAAGAAAATCTCTACCTTGGGCGAGTTGAGCCTGATCGTGCCCACCTCATTATGGGGTGGCTCCATCGGAAAGGTACCGGCGGACTGGGTGGTGTTTGAACCCTTTACATCAAAGGCCGTGACCAGCCAGCCACTGTTGACCCCGGTCTTTGCGCGTGCCGAAGACGCAGTGGGGGCGGCACTTGCGTCATCGATGGTGATACCTGGCCGGCGCACCTGCGGGTTTGTGCTCAAGCACTCGGATGCTGACCGCTATGTGGCGACCTTTGCCCTGGAGGAAGACCTGCCGCTATTTTCTCCCCAGGGCCGTTTTCCACCCATGACGCGCAGCGGTTGGGCGCTGCCCGCCCAGTATCGACTCGAGGCGATCTACTTTCGCTCATCGCCCTCGGCTGCCGACATGCCTGCCCGGGAGTCCTGGCTGTATGACGCTTTCTTCACGCCGGGCGAAGTGCAGGCGGCCATCACTCAGGCCAATGCAACCCTGGCATTGCAGCACGAGCGTCGTGGATTGCAGCTGTACATGCAGGCGTCGGATGGTGCGTTGCTCAAGCTCAAGGTGCCGCAGACCCAAAACGCGATCCATGCGGGTGTGCTTGAGGACACGGGCACTCAGGCGGCGCTGGCAGACGGCAGCCTGAGCCCTCGCGACTATGTGCGGCGGGTGATGGCTGCCACCGAATTGTCGGTCGTGAAGGCTGGGCAGTTGTGGCGCGATGTCGGTCCCGTGACTGCTCGTTCTGCGGTGGTGGCGGTGTCAGAGGCGATCATCCTGAAGGCCTCGTTTCTCTCGGCCAACGATGCGGCATTGCACGCGCATGAGGTGGTCGGCAATCGGCGGGCTCACTACTACGGCGGCTATGTATTGAAGGGCGTGGACGGGGGCTTTTTTATCTCCGAACCTCGGGAAAGTTCCGTCAATGCCTTTGACGGCCGGTTGTTCTTTCCCCTGGGCGGGGCGGGGCCGCTGATTCCGCCGGAGCGCTATGAAGTGCACGGTCGCTACGGCTCGCACCCGGCGCTGTCGATGATTGATCGGGGCTGGGTCGATAAGCGTCGATGGACGCAGGACGAGGCGCTGACCAACCTGCAGGCGTTTTCGCCAGAGCAGATACGCTCGATCATTCTGTCGCGGCAGGTGGGGTACTTGTCCGGCGCTAAGGACTGTCTGCTGGCGTATACACCTACCGACACGTCAGCCGCGCCTGTCTTTGATAATGCAACGGGCAAGCCCGCCGAGTGGGTCCGCCAGTTGGCGGCAAGCGGCAACCTGAGGGTCATAGAGGGCAACCCGTTGTGGGGGCCGCGCTCGGTCATTGGCAGTAGTTGGACGCCCCATTCCAAGTATGAGCCCAGGGTTGGGCCGCCGGTCTACGCGACCTATGGCGCGGTGTTTGCCACGGCCGACCAGGCCGCCCGCGACCTGCATGCCCGCGTGCACGGTCGCAATCTGGAGACTCAAGACTGTTTTGCGTTTGTCCTCAAGCACCAGGACAAGGCGCAGTACATTGCCAGCGAGGTGGTCTGTGTCGACCGCGCCAATGTGCTTTTCAAGCTCAACAGCCTGTTTGCAGTGGCGGAAACGAATGAATACGTGTTTCCCAAGGGCTTCGTGCTGCACGCGCTGTTTCGATCCCAGCAATGGGCGCCGACCGGGCTTAACTCCTCGATGGGCTGGCTGACGAAGAACTTTGTAACGCCTGCGGTGATGTATATCGCGCTCTACGACTCGGTTCGCAGGGGAAGGGATTACAACAAGGGCAACAACCTGCCGATTTATTTCTCGCTCCTTGAGGGCGCGCTACTCCGATACGTGCCTGCACCCATTCAGATAGGGCATGGCGGGCAGGTGGAGAGCGAGCTTGAGCAAACCACCCAGGAGTTGACCAGCGGCCAGAAACAGGCGCGGGACTTCGTGCAGATCTGGGCGAAACGCGGGCGACTGAGCGTGGTACGCACCAGCCCGCGTTGGGACACTTTGGGCCCGGTGAGCGAAACCTGGTCTGGTTACGAGAACATTACACGGCGACGATTGAGCCCGGCCTTCGCCAACGCCGATGATGCGGCACGGTATGTGGCGCAGATGGTGGGGCAGGGCCGCAAGCGCGCTTATGGCGGGGTGATCCTGCGGCTTGCCAATGGTTTGTTTGCAGCGACCGAGCCGTTGGCCGTGCCGCCTCGGGGGTTCACACTTGATTGGATTTACCCCGACCAAATCCTTGCCAAAGGGCTGTACACGGTGGGCAGCACAATCGTTGCGCGCTATTCATCGGTGGTGGAGCAAGAGGTCCCGATTTTATTGACAGCGACCCAAAAGGCTATCTACACCAGCATGATACCCAGCGCAGTTTTGTCGAGCCTAATGCTGCGAGAGGCGCACCTCAAGCGTGAATACGTCATCGGACCACGTGGTTCGGTACTCAGCTATCACCTGTCGGACTCTGCCGCAGAGAACCAACTGAAAAACCAGCTGACGCCGCGCAATCTGGTCAGGGGAGACAATGCCGACACTGTGATCGAGCAGCAATTGCGCGAGGGCACCTTGTTGCCGAGTGACTTTGTCAGCCAGGTCGCACGTGCCGGAACCCTGCGGGTTATCGAGGGCAGTGAAGTCTGGGGCCCTTCCCGACAGATCAGCGCAGAGTTCATTGCGAACGTCGAGCGCCCGGCTGCCCTGTTGATTCGGGCGTCCCTCGCCGACCCGGCCTGCAGCCCGATATTTACCCGGCCCTACGATGCGGTGCGCCATGCCCAGCAGGGATATACGGTAGGCGCTCAACCAGCGTTCGGCTTCCTGCTCAAGGCCCTCAACAAGGCACAGTACATGGTCACCCTGCCGCTGGTGAGGGCGCATTACGCCGACTTGAAGCAAGTCTTCCCTAACGGCCAACTGCCCCAGGGCTATGCGCTGGAGGGCTTGTACTTGTGCGCCAGCAACGAGGCGATCGCCGAGCCGGGCGATGACATGGTCTATAGCTTCCAGGGCCCCCAGGCTATTGCCAACGGGCTGAATTTCGTCAACAAACCCGTCAATGGGCGAGTGTTGCCGCTCTACCTGATCTGCGCTGACGGAGCGCTGCTGCGGTATCGGCTGACGGCGCCGAATGTGCTGTATGAGTTGATGAGACGTGCCCCCCGGGACGCGACGCAACTGCTGGAAGGCTCGCAGCGCGTGAGTGAGTACGTGCTGTCACTGGTAGCGAGTGGCGAGTTGGATGTTCGTATCCCTAGCCGCATCTGGGGGCGCTCCGGACGGGTCACTGCGCAATGGCATTCCCAGCAAAGCCCGCATGGCTTCAGCAGCAATCCCTATTTCCACTCGTTCTGCGGCCCGTTGTTTGCCGATGCCGATGATGCGGCGCGGTTTGCACAGAAGCAGTTGGGCCCGTTCGCCGGCAGGGAGTATCTGGGCGCGGTACTGGTGCCGCCGCACACACCTGGATTTGTGGCGATAGAGCCGGTGGAGGATGTGGATGGGGCGCAGGGTGAACAAAGCAGCCTGGAGTTGTTTTTCTGGCCGAATCACAGTGGGTTCGATTTGCCGCCCTCTCACGAACTTTACTTCTACACCATCGCGGCAGTGCAGGCGTTCTACAAGGCGATACCCTCGACATCAAGCAAGGTGCCCCTGGACATTCACCTCTTGGCTAACTTCGTTGCTGTTCAGGATTTGCGAAGCTACGTGGAAGTGTTGCAGCGTAATTTACCCGCGGCGAAGAGTTGCTATCTGGCCTGCCGGGGAGGTGCCCTGTTGAAATACATGCCCGGTTTTAACAGCCAGGAAACCGCACTGCTCAACCCCAGCCTGCCGTCTACTCCCAGCCAGTTGGTTAGCCAGTTGAGGCGGTTCGGCACGTTGTCTGTACTGGACAGCGACAGCTTCTGGACACGACGAGGACTGCTGAGCGAAAAGTGGCAATTCGTCGTTGTACCAACTGAGCCGGATGAAGACCAAGTCGACTTTGGCCGGGACAAAGATGAACTGTAGGCCGCCCGTTAACTATCTAACGCCTTTGCCTGGCCAATTCATTGGAAGTTAAGCCTGCCTGGCGTGCCCCGGATTTCGAGGGTGACGCCAGGCTTTCTCATTTCAATCAGGTGGCAATGGACATGGACAGCACTGAAACTCAACACGAGCAGCCTGCCAGGGCGGTGGCGCAGCTTCCCCCTCTGGGGCCGGCATTTATCACCGGTAACGATGCGGCCTTTTGGGCACATATGCAGGTCAGCAACAAGCGCGAGCGGGTCTATGGCGGGGTGATCCTCAAGCGCGCGGATGGCCGCTACCTGCCGACGGTACCGGCATCTGGCGATGCCCGCGGGTTCAACTTCGAGGCTATTCTCAAGACCGACGCCAAGGGCGATTTCATTCACCCTGAAGACTTCAGTGTCTACGCTTTTTACAGTTCGCGCGCCGACGACAGCGACGTATTGAAGAAAGAGTTGGCGCACTGGAGTCCGGCACAGCGGCGGCTGGATGCCAGCTTTTTTTCAATGAAGGGCCTGATATTTATCATTGGGCAGCGCGAGTTCTGCCCGATTTACTATTTGTCGGGGCTTCACGATTCGTTGATCAAATATGAAAGCAGCGGCTCTATAACCGAAACAGGTTTTTTACGCACACTGGAAACGACCCGCCCACCCACGGACTTTGAAGACTTTATCTTCCTGATCAACCTCACGGCGAGATCCGGTGTCTTGCGTGTGGTGGTGGCCAACAAGGAATTGGGCGGCAAAGCAGGACAGATTGTTGAGCCCTGGACCCTCAACCAAACCGTGGCACAGCTCGCCCAGTCCCGGCAATCGCTGCCGGGTACCCAGGTTTTTCGCCGCTGGCAGGACGCGGTCCGTTCGGCGTTGCCGCCCCTGGATGCGCGGACGCCGGAAAGCTACTTTGGCTATTTGCTCAAGGACGACGCCGGGGATTACGTGGCGATGCTGCCCGATGCCGCGTTGAACAAGATATTTGCGGCCGCCCCCAATGCGTTGGCGTTGCCCAAGGGCCGGCCAAAGCTGCCAAGCGGCTTCTATCTCCATGGTATCTACTGCTCGCTGGCGGCGAAGGCCGGACCCACCGTGGCCAGGGAGTCGTGGCTGGCCGAGAGTTTTTTCACGGCGTCGGTCCTGGCGACAGGCGTTACCGCGGCCGCCTCCGATGACATGGATATAAACCTGTATTTGCGGGCCAACGATGGAGCCCTGCTGGTGTACAACTGCACGGGGTCCGAGGCGCAAAAACAGCTGCTCGCCGATCAAGGCAAGCCGATCGACAAACGCCTGAAAGCTGGCACCTTGAGTCCTTCCGAACTTGTTCGGCAAGTAGCCGCAGTGGGCACGCTGACAGTGGTAGCGACCGGGCAGGTTTTTACCCGGGTCGGGGTGGTCGATCAACAGTGGCGAGCCTTCGAGAGCATCCATCAATCCCTGAGCCCGGCTTTCGTGAAGGCCGATGATGCGGCGCGCTACGTGCATTATCAGGCGGGCAGGCAGCGTGATGCTCTATTCATCAGTTTTATTCTGCAACGCGCCGATGGCCGGTTTGTCGCGACGCAGCTGCTGCGTTCCGATGAGTGCGACGCCGTATGGGGAGTACCGTCGCCCACCGGTGAGTACTTGACTCGTGTCGAGCTTGAGGGGTATCGCATCGTTGCCCAGTTCAATCGGGCTGAAGCCGACATGGACGAGCTCAGCCGCCAGTTTTCTCGACGCAGCCCCCGGCAACTGGCTTTCATGATCAGCGCGCCGAATGCTCATTCGGTTTATCTGAGCATACATTTTGCCGACTTGATAAAGACGCTTTACACCAGCGGGCCGAACGGTACGCTGCTCAAATACGTCTCCAGTGGTTCACGTGCTGAGCGTGAGTTTGCCGATTATCTGCGCGTTACCCTTCAAACCGGGGTACTGAGAAAGCGTGCACAAGGCTACGACGGAACGCCTGAGGGGCTGATCAAGGACCTGGTAAAACTCAGCGAACTGACGGTGCTGCTGGCCGATGACAGTTGGTACAACACTCAGGGACGGGTGCCCGCAACCTGGGCTCCAGAGACCCCGTTCGCGGCGGCAGCGGCGATTGATGCGCCGTTGAGCTGGGTCTTTACGGACCTGCCAAGCGCTGTGTCCTACGCCCATAATCGTATGCAGGCGCATGCTGGCGGGCGGCGTGTCGGTTGTATTCTCAAGCACCAGACTGAATTGGAATACGTGGTCAGCGAGCCTGGCGATAGCGTGCCGTCCGGTGATACGCATGGGCTCTTCGCACTTTCACGGTTGTTCCCCTTTGATGGCGACGGTCAGCCACGCTTGCCATCTGGCTTCGCATTGCGAGGCTGGTACTGTCAGAGCGAACCTGACAGCACCGGCGTGGCCAGCGAGCCCTGGGTTTACGAGTCGTTTTTCCCCACCTCGGATTTCGCCCAGGCCGTTGCGGCCTTTCGCACCAGCCCTGGCAACAACCTGGCGCTGTACCTCAGCACCAGCGATGGCGCGCAACTGGGCTATGAGGCGTCCCATTCAGCTGAAGAAAGCCAGCTTTACACGGTATTGCCCGATGGCAGTGTCACCGACAACGGCCTGGAAGATGAGTTGCGGGCCGGCACGCTGACTCCCCGCGAACTGATCCTGAAAGTCGCCGAAGCCGGGTCATTGGCGGTACTTCAGACGGGCAAGCTGTGGGATGTGTCCGGGCTGGTCAGCGAAACCTGGCGGCCCTATGCATTGGCCGCGCGGCCTCAACTGAGCCCCGCCTTTGTAAAAATAGAAGACGCGGCGCGTTATGCTCACGGACAGATCGGCAGTCAACGTGAGCGCGAATACTGCGGCTATATTCTGCAACGCCCGGATGGTTTGTACGTGGCGACTGAGCCGTTGTATGCCAGCGACTCCGGGCGTTTTGCCCTGGGGTTTGTGTACCCTCAGGACACCAAGGGACGTTCGCTGCTGCCTGTGAAACATGGGCTGAAAGCGCTTTACGCATCCTGTCGCGGCATGTCACTGATCGAGCCCGAGCGTATGTTGCGCACAGGCTGGTCAAGGGATGATATTTACCTGGCCGCGCAGATGTTCAGTCCCGACGACCTCTACACGCTGATCCAGAACCGCCGGCAAGTGCCAGTCGCCTACCTGTCAGCCGACGAGGACAGTTTGCTGGTGTATGACCTGGTCGACTCCTCTGGGCTGGCGAAACTGCTCAATGACGTCACCCCCTCGACACAACAAAGCCCGGCGGCGCTTAACCTCGCCAATGGAACGCTGACGGCCCAGGAGTGGGTCAGGCAAGTGGCGAGCGCCGGCAGTGTGCGTGTGGTGCAGTCCAGCCCGCTTTGGGGGGCGCCGGGGCTGATCACCGAGCACTGGCGCCCGCGTTTGCCAATCCCCCGCAGTCAACGCCCGCAGCAGGTTGCCTTCGGCCAAGTGTGTGCCAGTGCCGATGAATCCGCCCAAGCGTTGCACGCGAAGTTACACCGTGGCGGGCCGACGCAAACCGGATTTGCGTTCATCCTCAAACATCGGGACAGGAATGCGTTTGTCAGCAGCGAGGTCGTGCCCTCGTGGAGCAGAGCTGAGTTGTTCGCCTTGAACGACTTGTTTGATGTGGATGCGCAGGGCAAGGTTATTTACCCCGAGGGTTACCAGTTGCATGCCTTGTTCTACGCACGACACTGGATGCCGCAGGGGCTTGGCAGTCCCGAACGCTGGCTGGCGCAGCACTTCCTGTCAGCGGAGGATTTGGCCGGCGCTACGGTTGAAGCCAAGCGCCAGCGCGAGCCGGGAGCCTTGAGCGGATTGCCGGTGTTTATCTCGACCCTCGACCGTGCACTGTTACGTGTTCAAGCGCCGGTCTCCTCAACTTTGTTCGACCCGGTCCGCCAGGCGTCGGGTAATTTCGAGGATGTTCAGACCTTGTTGGCCAGCGGCCAGTTATCGGCGGTGGGGTTCGTCAACCAAGTGGCGAAGTTGAGCTGGCTGAGTGTGCTTGTGCCGAGTGAGTGCTGGGCGCTGACGGGCAAGCTGGACGTCAGCCAGGCACCCTGGGTCGCCTTTGGCGGCTTCATGCGTCGAGGCTTGAGCCCGCTGTTCAGTAATCAGGCGGATGCCGTACGTTACGTCCATCAGCAATTAGGTCCACATCGCGACACGCTATACGGTGGCCTGGTGCTGCAACGCAATGGCAAGTTCGTCGCTACCCTGGGCATCCAGGTGTTGAGTGAAGACTTTGACCCGAACGTGATCCTGCCCGTCATGGACGTCAGCCAGGCGCTGCTGACACCCGGTTGGAAAGTGGTCGGGCGTTACCGCTCGCGGGCTGCCCGGGTGCTGCCGTTCTGGCTGGGGACTCAGGAAAACGCGACGTATCAAAACCTGTTCTCCACCAAGACCCTGGAGACCGCGCTGAAGTCCGGCCACCTGTGGACCCACGAATACCTGCTGACGCCGGACGGTTCACTGATCGGTTTCAGTACCCGGGACGCCGAGCGCAACCTGATGAGCAACGCCCAGCGAGACGAAGCGACGCAGTTGCTCAACCAGTTGGAAACTTCCCTCGCGCCCAACAGCCTGGCACCCCAGGATCCCGACAGTAACGCCATTGAACAGCAGCTGCGCGCGGGCCGTAAAACCCCGACCGAACTGGTCAACCAACTGGCACGGGTAGGCACCTTGCAGGTGCTCGAGGGCGGCCCGTTGTGGGGGATTGCCAAGCGCGTACTGCCGGGCTGGATGCCGGCCCTGGCGTATATTGCGCCTGAGGCGGCCCTGCATGCCGTGGCAGATCGAGCCATGGGGCCCGTGTTCAAGCATGCCGACGATGCTGCTCGCGACGGGCATCAAGGCACCACCGGGCGTGGCGTGCTGACCTTTGGCCTGATCCTCAAGTCTTCCGACAACGGGCATTTTGTCGCGAGTGCACCGGTCAAGGGCGATGACTTGCAGTTCCGCTACGACCGCGTATTCCTGCGTGGCAACCTGCCCGGCGGCTATAGCCTGCACGGCCTGTATCTGCGGCTACCCGAGAAGGCCACCGCCGGGTTCCCTCAGGCACAGGGCTATGAGCAACTGCTGGCCCCGGCGGTGGTGCGTGCGGTACTGAGTTTTCTGCAGGTGCTGAATCAGCGTGTCGAGCGCTTCCTGCCGCTGTATGTGTCCTGTGCCGACGGTTCGCTGTACCGTTATCAGGCCGTCCAGATAGACCCTGACTGGGATTCCAGCCACCGACAGGAGGGGTATCTGCGCCGCCTCGAGAGCCGTGGCAGCAATGACAGCCATGTGCTGAAACTGGCTGAGTCCGGTGAAGTCCGCGTGCTCGACAGCAGCCCATTCTGGGATGCCCTGCTACCGCGAGTAAAACGCTTGGCTACGACGCTGACAGTTTTGGATACGCGCCTGGCGCTGGGGCCATTGTGCGGCCACCCGGATGATGCCGCGCACCTGGTGTGGCAACGTTTCAAAAACCAGCCAACCCCGCCACGGCTGGGGGCGATCCTTGGTAATGGCGACAGCGACACCTTTATCGCGGTGCATCCCGTGGCGGATCCGGGCCCGTCGGTGGCGGTGGGAATGCGGATGGACACACCGGCCTACAAGGCATTGTTCAGCATGATGAACTTGCGCTACCCCAACCCTTCGATTCAATACCCGGCAGGCTTCAAGGTGATGGGTGTGCAGCAGTTGTTCAAAATTCACAGCGCACGCCAACGCATGGCTGATCGTTACGAGGAAGCCTTAGCCCACAACTTCATTGCCCAGTACGAAATTCGCGGACTCATTGAGATGCTGCGCAATGAACCGGTGGCCGGACCGCGTTACTACTTCACTCCGGTGCAAGGCGCGCTGATTGTCTATGAGCCCAGCTATCATTCGGACGAAAGCCAGTTGCTGCGCGATGATTGGATTGACGAAAACACGGGCGTGGTGAAGGTCAAGCCCAGCGAGGTGATCCGCCGGCTGGCCACCTTGGGCAAACTGACCATCCTGGAAGCCGACCATTTTTGGCAACCTCGCAGCCAGGTCGGGCGGCGGCTGCTGCATGAACTCAAGGAGGCCGACCAGGGCGTTTAACGCCGGCGCATCAACCCGATAAAAAACAGACCGCCAATGGCTGCCGTGGCCACACCGATGGGCAGGTCCTCCGGGGCGATCAGGGTGCGTGCGGCCACATCGACCCACACCAGGAACACACTGCCCAGCAGCACGCATACGGGCAGTAAACGGCGATGTTCGGCGCCTACAAGGCGCCGGGCAATGTGCGGCACCATCAGCCCGACAAAGCCGATGGAGCCGCTGATGGACACGAGCACGCCGGTCATCAGCGAGGCGATCAGGAACACCTTGAGCCGCACATTGCGTGCGTTCAGGCCCAGGGTCACGGCGGTCTGTTCGCCAGCCATCAACGCGTTCAACGGGCGCGCCATCCCCAGCAGTAACACCAGCCCCAGCAACACCGTGGCGAAGGGAATCGCCAGCAGTTCCCAGCGCGCCAACCCGAGTCCGCCGAGCATCCAGAACATCACCGCCGAGGCCGCGCGGTGATCACCCATGAACAGCAGCAAATTCGCCACCGCCATCATCACGAATGACACCGCCACCCCGCACAACAGCAGGCGGTCACTCTCCAGCCGACCGTTGCGACTGGCCACCGCCAGCACCACGATCATGCTCAGCAACGCGCCGATGAACGCCGCGATGGGCAGGGTCAGCAGGCCGATCACTTCACCCACATGCAACACCACGATCACCGCGCCGAGGGTGGCGCCGGAGGTCACGCCCAGCAGGTGCGGATCCGCCAGCGGGTTACGTGTCACCGCCTGCAACACCGCACCGATCAACGCCAGCCCGGCGCCCACCAACGCGCCGAGCAGCATGCGCGGCACGCGGATCAGCCACACGATGTGTTCCTGCCCCGCGCTCCAGTCCACCTCGCCAACGCCGAAGGCTTTATGCAGCAGGATCCGCCACACCACGTCCACCGGCACCCGCGCCGAGCCGAACCCCAGCGAGACCACGCAAGAGATCAGCAACAACGCGCCAAGAGCACTCAGCAGCAGGGCATAGCGACGGGTAATCATTCGCCGTGGAACCCCTTGGCCAGGGTTTCAACCGCCAGCACGTTGTCGATGCCCGGCGTGGCTTGCACATAGGGGATCACGATAAAGCGCTGGTTCTTGATGGCGTCCACCGATTGCAGCGCCGGGTTGTTCAGCAGGAACTGCTCTTTTTGATCAGCGGTGATTTCGCTGTAGTCGACGATCACGATGACTTGCGGGTTGCGTTCCACCACGGTTTCCCAGTTGACCCGGGTCCAGCTGGCGTCCACGTCATCCAGAATGTTGCGCCCGCCGGCGGCGTCGATCAGTGCCTGGGGCATGCCCAGGCGGCCGGAAGTCATGGCGCGGTCTTCGCCGCTGTCGTAGAGGAATACGCGGGGTTTGTCGGCCGGCAGGTTTTTCTGCACTTCGGCGACCTGTGCCTGCATCTGTGCGATCAAGGCATTCGCGCGGTCCTGCACGTCGAAAATTTTGCCCAGGTTGCGCAGATCGTTATAGGTGTCTTCCAGGGTGGCTGCCGGGCGCTTCATCACGAAGGCGCAGGACTCGGTCAGCTCATAGACGTTGATGCCCAACGGTTGCAGGGTTTGCGGGGTGAGATCGCCGCCCACGCGCATGCCGTAGTCCCAGCCGGCGAAGAAGAAGTCGACGTTGGCGTTGAGCAGGGTTTCCACCGACGGGTATTTGCTCGCCAGTTCCGGCAGGCCGTCGAGGATCTGCGCCATTTCCGGCGTCACGGACTTCCAGCCGGTCACGCCGCTGTAGCCGGCCATGTGCGACTTGAGGCCCAGGGCGAGCATCATCTGAGTCATGTTGATGTCGTGGCTGACCGCGTGTTTCGGGGCCTCGGCGAAGGTCACTTCGCGGTTGCAGCTTTTGATTTTCAACGGGTAATGAGTCGCTTCGGCGAACGCTTGAGCAGTGCCGAGCAGCAACGCGATAGACAGCAGGGAGCGCAGGATCATGGTTGGGTTATCCAGGTAATTCGGGGGTAGCCGGACAAGGGGTGAGTGTCGATCAATGCTTCAACGCCGAACACTTCGCGCAGTAATTCGGCGGTCAGCACCTCGTGAGGTGTGCCGTTGGCGACGATGCGCCCGTGGTTGATCACGTACAGCCGATCACAGAACGCGGCGGCCAGGTTCAGGTCATGAATGCTGGCCAGGGTGCCGATGTTCAGGCGCTTGACCAGTTGCAGCAATTGCAGCTGGTAGCGCGGGTCGAGGTGGTTGGTCGGTTCGTCGAGGATCAGCAGTTGCGGTTGTTGGGCCAGGGCGCGGGCCAGGATCACCCGCTGTTTTTCGCCGCCCGAAAGGGTCGCGAAGGCGTGGTCTTCAAAGCCCAGCAGTCCGACGGATTCGAGGGCCTGGCGGATCAGGTTGCGGTCTTCAAGGGTGTCGCTGTCGAACAGGCCCTTGTGAGGCGTGCGGCCCATGGCGACCACTTCATCCACCCGCAGGCCAAACGCATCGGGAAATTCCTGGAGCACCACGGCGATACGTTGCGCGCACCATTTCGAGGATTGCTTCCAGACGTTCTGGTGTTCCAGCAGCACCTCACCCGCCGCCGGTTTGCTGAACCGGTAGGCGCAGCGCAGCAGGCTGGTCTTGCCGCTGCCGTTGGGGCCGATCAGCCCGACAAACTCACCGGCACTCACCCGCAGGCTGGCGTCACGCAGTTGGAACTGGTGATGACAGTGCTCGTGGCCGGGTGGGGCCCAGGCGAGGTCGGTGAGGTTGAGTGAGGTCATCTTTACTCTCAGGTCCAACACAGG
>NZ_JAXCIS010000083.1:0-17375 GCF_034044025.1 Pseudomonas sp. SED1 | reverse complement strand
ATCGAAGCCGTTACCGAAGGAATGGATATGTACACAGCCAAAAGAAGCCAAAAAGCATGAGCCTCCTGCCTTACGCCTGGGCCAAATCCCAACGCATCCTCCTCCACCCGGGAACCCAGGGCCCGACGCTGACCATCTGCCCCTCAACCCCCGGCTGGTCCATCAGCGAAGTCCACCGCCAGTTCGGCCAAACCCACCTCATCCAGGTGCGCGACGACGAACTCGACGGCCTCCTGGCCAGCGCCTACGCCGACACCGGCAGCGCCGCCGCCGTGGTGGGCGCCGCCGAAAACGAAGTCGACCTCGACCGCCTCATGCAAGACATCCCCGAAATCACCGACCTGCTCGACACCCAGGACGGCGCCCCGGTGATCCGCATGATCAATGCCTTGCTCACCCAGGCCGCCCGCGACGAAGCCAGCGACATCCACATCGAACCCTACGAAACCCACTCCGTGGTGCGCTACCGCGTCGACGGCACCCTGCGCGATGTCGTGTCCCCGCGCAAAGCCCTGCACGGCGCTCTGGTCTCACGCATCAAGATCATGGCCCAACTCGACATCGCCGAAAAACGCCTGCCCCAGGACGGCCGCATCGCCCTGCGCGTCGCCGGTCGCCCCATCGACATCCGCGTCTCCACCGTGCCCACCGGCCATGGCGAACGCGTGGTGATGCGCCTGCTGGACAAACAAGCCGGCCGCCTGCAGCTGGAAACCCTCGGCATGGACCCCGCCGTGCTCGGCAAACTCGACAGCCTGATCCGCCAACCCCACGGCATCGTGCTGGTCACCGGCCCCACCGGCAGCGGCAAGACCACCAGCCTCTACGCCGCCCTGGCAAGGCTGGACGCGAGCACCAGCAATATCCTGACCGTCGAAGACCCGGTGGAATACGACCTGCCGGGCATCAGCCAGATCCAAGTCAACGCCAAGATCGACATGACCTTCGCCCTGGCCCTGCGGGCGATCCTGCGCCAGGACCCGGACATCATCATGATCGGCGAAATCCGCGACCTGGAGACCGCGCAAATCGCCGTCCAGGCCTCGCTCACCGGCCACCTGGTACTCGCCACACTGCACACCAACGATGCCGTCTCGGCGGTCAACCGCCTGATCGACATGGGCGTCGAACCGTTCCTGCTGGCCTCATCCCTGCTCGGCGTATTGGCCCAGCGCCTGGTGCGCCGGCTGTGCCCGCACTGCAAGCAGGAAGACCTGGCCGCACCCGGCACCTGGCGACCGGTCGGGTGTGCGCAGTGCAACCAGACCGGCTACAGCGGACGTACCGGCATCCATGAATTGTTCTGCATCGACGACGAACTGCGTGGCCTGATTCACCAGGGCGCCGGCGAACAAGACCTGAGAGCCGCCGCACGCCGCGCCGGCATGTTCAGCATGCGCGAAGACGGCGAACGCTGGGTGCGCAGCGGCGCCACCGCCCCCGAAGAAATCCTGCGCGTAACACGGGACGCCTGATGAACCGATACCGCTACGAAGCCGCCGACGCTACCGGCAAACTGGAGTCCGGGCACCTTGAGGCCGACAGCCAGAGCGGCGCCTTTGCCCACCTGCGCAGCCGTGGCCTGACGGCCTTGCGGGTGCAGATCGAGAGCAACAACCCGCAAGCCGGCGGCAGCAGCCGGTTCGGTGCCAAGCTCTCGGACAACGACCTGGCCTGGGCCACGCGGCAGCTGGCGAGCCTGCTCGGTGCGAGCTTGCCACTGGAGGCGGCGTTGAGTGCCACGGTGGAGCAAGCCGAGAAAAAACACATCGCCCAGACCTTGAGTGCGGTGCGCGCCGATGTGCGCAGCGGCATGCGCCTGGCCGATGCATTGGCCGCGCGGCCCCGGGATTTTCCCTCGATCTACCGGGCGCTGATCGCGGCGGGGGAGGAGTCCGGCGACCTGGCGCAAGTGATGGAGCGCCTGGCCGATTACATCGAGGAACGCAACAACCTGCGGGGCAAGATCCTCACGGCGTTTATCTACCCGGGCGTGGTGGGGCTGGTGTCCATCGGCATCGTGATTTTCCTGCTCAGTTACGTGGTACCGCAGGTGGTCAGCGCGTTTTCCCAGGCCCGCCAGGACCTGCCAGGGCTGACCCTGGCGATGCTCAACGCCAGTGACTTTATCCGCGCCTGGGGCTGGCTGTGTTTTGCCGGGATCGTGGGTTGTTTCTGGAGCTGGCGCCTGTACCTGCGCAATCCCGTGGCGCGTCTGAACTGGCACAGCCGGGTGCTGCGCTTGCCGCTGATCGGGCGTTTTGTGCTGGGGCTCAATACCGCACGGTTTGCCTCGACCCTGGCCATTCTCGGCGGGGCGGGTGTGCCGTTGTTGCGGGCGCTGGAAGCAGCGCGTCAGACGCTGTCCAACGACCGCCTGAGCCAGTGCGTCACAGACGCCACCGCCAAGGTTCGCGAGGGCGTCAACCTGGCTCCCGCCTTGGCGGTGGAAAAGGTCTTTCCGCCGGTGCTGATCCACCTGATCGCCAGCGGCGAAAAAACCGGCTCGCTGCCGCCGATGCTCGAGCGTGCGGCGCAAACATTGTCCCGGGATATCGAGCGTCGGGCGATGGGCATGACGGCGTTGCTTGAGCCGTTGATGATCGTGGTGATGGGCGCCGTTGTGTTGGTCATCGTCATGGCCGTCCTGCTGCCCATTATCGAAATCAACCAACTGGTGACCTGACTGCTGACGAAACGCGGTCAAAAAATGTGGGAGCGGGCTTGCTCGCGAAAGCGGTGGATCAGTCGGCACATGTGTTGACTGACACACCGCTTTCGCGAGCAAGCTCGCTCCCACATTTGAACCGCATTTCTTCAACACTATGTTCTTGCGCCTGACACGCGGGTCCCAGCCTCGGGTTCCTCATTCTGTCATCTGCCCAACCCCGCCACACGGCCCGTAACGCCTCCAGCCCGGTACTCGAAATCCGCGCTGAAATCCCGCTGTCACCTCACCGCCAAACCGTCCAGAAGCATGACCAAAACACCCGAGAATCTTTTTAAAAATCAAGCCGTTCCTCCCGAGGTTTTTTCCTTTTGCTGTCATCGGATGCTGCGAAATTTCATACCCATGGCCTCACCCCTCGCTACCCCCGAACCACGGCACGGGACCGAAGCCATAGCGTCATCTACCCCAACGTACAAACACGACGAAAGGAGCTTCTTCATGTTTAAGCGCAACGTTCTCGCGGTATCCATGACCCTCGCTGCACTGTGCTCGGCCCAGGCGGCTATGGCTGACGTCAACGGCGGCGGCGCCACCTTGCCGCAACCGCTGTACCAGACCTCCGGCGTATTGACTGCCGGTTTCGCCCCGTACATCGGTGTGGGCAGCGGCAACGGCAAGGCTGCCTTTCTGAACAACGACTACAGCAAGCTGGACGCCACCGTCACCGGCAAGAACGTGCACTGGGCAGGTAGCGATTCCAAGCTGTCCTCAACCGAGCTGAGCAACTATGTGTCTGCCCATGGCGCTGCCTGGGGCCCGCTGATTCAGGTGCCTTCGGTGGCCACTTCGGTTGCCATTCCGTTCAACAAAACCGGTACAGCCGGTACGAAAGTCAACCTCAGCGTCAATGACCTGTGCGGTGTGTTCTCGGGTCGCTTGACCACCTGGGACCTGATTCCCAATTCCGGCCGCACCGGCCCGATCACCGTTATCTACCGCAAAGAGAACAGCGGCACCACCGAACTGTTCACGCGCTTCCTGAACGCCAAGTGCAGCCCGGCCCTGGAAGGCGGCACCTTCGCCGTGACCCAGGCCTTCGGCAGCAGCTTCTCCGGCGGCTTGCCGGCGGGCGCCCTCAACCCGTTGCAACAAGCCAACCCGGCCGGTGGTTTCTTCACTGACACCAGCGCTGGTGTCATGAGCACGCTGAATGCCGCTGAAGGTCGCGTCACTTACATGAGCCCGGATTACGCAGCAGCTACCTTGGCCGGTCTGGATGACGCCACCAAGGTTGCCACCGTTGCCGGTGTTTCGCCTGCTCCAGCCAACGTGTCGGCGGCCATCGGTGCTGTGGCGGTACCTGCCATCGCCAACCGTACCCTGCCAAACAACTGGGTCCCTGTGTTTGCGGCTACCACCAGCGCTACCGACCCAAGCGTAGTTGCCTACCCAAGCACTGGTTACCCAATCCTGGGCTTCACCAACGTGGTGTTCAGCCAGTGCTACGCCGACGCTAACCAGACCTCCCAGGTCCGTACATTCTTCACCCGTCACTACAACACCAGCGCGTTCAGCAGCAACGATGCGGCCATTCGCAACAACCGCTTCGTGCCACTGCCAACCACCTGGAAAACCGCGATCAACGACACATTCCTCACCGCCAGCAGCAACCTGAGCATCGGCAACGCCAACATCTGCAACGCCATTGGTCGTCCGCTGTAAGCCAAGCGTTCAACCACCCCGCAACACCGATCAGCAACGGCCCGTGCCGTTGCTGATTTTTTTGCGTTAACAGCCTCATGTGAACTTTCGATGACAGAAGTTCAGTCGCGCCCCTCGCCAACCGCCTAACCCTCATACATGAGCGTGTCTTGCCCCCGGGCGATTACAAATAAGGAAGATTGCTGATGGTCCGCTGCACACCTCCGGTTCACCTGAATGCCCGGGCGCCACGTGCCCAGACAGTTCTGCGCCTCAAGCCGCTGGCCCAGGCCATTGCCTTGTTGATGGTGGCGGGCAACGCCCATGCCGCTTCGGCGGCGTTCAGTTCCGGCTGGTTTGCCGACAAGGGCGCCTCCCAGGCCGCCACCGCGGCACGCCTGGGCGCCGGGCAGGTGCCGGGGATTCCGGCGTTGAATCAACAGGCGAAGGTCAACCAGCAGTTGGCGCGCTCCATCAGCACCTTGAACAACAGCGTGGCGGCGATTGCAGCCCAGCAGGCCGCCCAGGCGGCAGGTCGGCAGGCCGCGCTTGGCCAGGTCTCGACGATTCCCGATGGCCTCGGTAAAGGTGGCCTGCAGGTCGACAACAGCCTGACCCAAGGCTGGGTCAATGCCAAAGGCCCGACCCAAAGCCAGTCCGGCGGCAAGACCACGGTGAGCATCGAGCAGACCGCTGACAAGGCGATCCTCAACTGGGAGACGTTCAACGTCGGGCGCAACACCACTGTGGATTTCCAGCAGCAGTCCAACTGGGCCTTGCTCAACCGGGTCAACGATCCCAACGTACGCCCCAGCGAGATCCAGGGCCAGATCACCGGCGCCGGTACGGTGATGATCATGAACCGTAACGGCGTGGTCTTCAGCGGCACCAGCCAGGTCAACGTGCGCAACCTGGTGGCCGCCGCCGCCAACATCACCGATGAGCAGTTCACCCAGCGCGGGATCTACGTCGACATCAACGGCTCGCAGCCGACCTTTACCGATGCCGCCGGCAAGGTTGAAGTGCAGCGTGGCGCGCTGATCCAGACCCACACCCCGACGCTGTCCACCGACTCCGGCGGCTACGCCTTGCTGTTGGGTTCCGAGGTCGAGAACGCCGGCACCATCATCACCGCCAAGGGCCAGACCACCCTGGCCGCCGGTGACAGCTTTTACATTCGCCGTGGCGTAGGGACCTCGGGTAACCAGGGTTCCACCACCCGCGGCAACGAAGTGGCCACCAGCCTCAAACCGGGCAGCAGTGCGGGCAAGGTGAGCAACAATGGGCTGATATTGGCCTCCACGGGTGATATCACCTTGACGGGGCACCAGGTGCAGCAAAACGGTGTGGCCCTGGCCAGCACTTCGGTGGACACCCGAGGCACCGTCCACCTGCTGAACTCGGTCACCGATACCACGGGCAGCGTGACCCTGGGGCAGGGCAGCACCACGGCCATCCTTCTCGACAACACCGGCAACACCGCGCTTAACAGCCAGCGCGACAACGGCCTGATCAACCTCGACGGTCGCCCTGACCCGGTCAATATGGCCACCGGGCGGTTCAATAACCTGAGCACGGTCAGTGACCGTATCGACCAGTCCCGGGTCGAGATCGTCAGCGGCGCCAGCGTGGAGTTCAAGGACGGCTCGATCACCCTGGCCACCGGCGGCCAGGTCGCGGTCACGGCCGGCCAGCGCAGCCTGGTACGTGACGGGGCGATGATCGATGTGTCCGGCGCGGTGGGCGTCAAGGTGTCGATGGAATCCAACAACATCAAGATCAACGTCCAGGGTAACGAGCAGCGCGATGCGCCGGTCAACCGTGAAGGCGGGCAGTTGATCAACAACGATGTGTGGGTTGACCTGCGTGAACTGGTGTTTGTGCCGGCGGGTACCAACGGTTACGCCACCGATCGTTGGTACACCGCTGGTGGCCTGCTGGAAGTCGGCGGTTACCTCGGCACCCAAGGGCATAGCGTCAGCGAATGGATGGCCCAGGGCGGTACGCTGACGTTTACCGGCAAGGAGGTGGTGACCGAGCAGGGCGCCCGGTTCAACCTTTCTGGCGGCACGATTGACGTGCAGGATGGCTACATCCGGCAAAGCTGGCTCAAGGGCCCTGATGGCCGCCTGTATGAACTGTCCAAGGCCCCGGGGGACATTCTCTACTCGGGTTTCTACAAAGGCTTTGAAGACACCAGCGCCCGCTGGGGCCGTACCGACCATTACTACAACCCGCTGATTGCCGCGCAACAACGCTACGAGGCGGGTTACACCGTAGGCCGCGATGCGGGCAAGCTGGTGATCGGCACCACCAGTGCGGTGCTTGAAGGCCGCTTGATCAGCGACGTGTTCCAGGGCGATCGCCAGATCAATACCCCGATTATCAACATCGACGGCTATCAGCAGTCGCAGAAGGCAGCTGCCCAGCGCGCGCAACTGATCATCGGCAGCTACACGCCAGTGTTCAATAAAAGTACCGGCACCTTGCGCTACAGCCTGAACCCGGTGACCGGCGAGATTCTGTTCGAGCCCGGCGCGCAAAAGATCGCCGATGGCCTGGACCTGGGCACGGCCTTGCCCGCTGACCGCCAGGGCAAGGTGATTCTTGACAGTGATCAACTCAACGGCTTCGAACTGGGCGCGATCAAAGTCGCCGCCACACAACAGGTCAACGTCAACGGCGCGCTTAAAGTGGCCGATGGCGGCGACATCACCCTGTTTGCACCGCGGGTGACGGTCAGCGCCAATCTGACGGCGAACGGTGGCAGCATCAATGCGGGCAACCTGCTTAACCAGCCCGACAGGGATCGCGGCATGGCCGTGGGCGATGTGTACCTGCTGCCAACGGCGGGCAATCAGGCCTGGGTCAATGTGGCCGAAGGGGTCAAGCTGGACGCTTCCGGGCGCTGGAGCAACCTGGCGCAGGACGGCGTCAACAACGCCAGCGCGGCGTATCTGAATGGCGGCAAGGTCTCGCTGCGCAGCACCGGCGACCTGCAGTTGGCGGGCAGTGGGGTGGACGTGTCCTCCGGGGCCACTATCGGCCTGGACGGCAAGGTCACCGGCGGCAAGGGCGGCAGCGCGACCCTGACGGCCTTGAACGCCCTTGAGCTGGGCAGTGAGATTCGCGGTTACGGCGTCAACGGCGGCGGCACGCTGGCCATACAGGCGCGCAAGGTGCAGATCGGTGACAACGCGAGTTCGCCGGGCGACGACACCCTGCACCTGGCAAGGGACTTCTTCAACAAGGGCTTCTCGGCTTACGACATTACCGGCAACGAAGGGCTGCTGGTCACTGACGGCACCCGGGTCGATGTGTCCATGCCGGTCTACCGATTGGGCGAACAGGCGCTGTCCACCCCAAGCGGCAGCGACCCGACCACGGCGCTGGAACGCTGGACACCCGAGCTGTATCAGCAGGACGCCGTCAAAGGCGTGTTGACTCAACGCCGTGGCGCGAGCCTGAACCTCAGCGCCGGTACGACGAATGCTTCAGGCGCGCTGGCCGCGACCACCGCCCTGAACGTCGGCAAAGGCGCGGTGATTAATGTGGACCCCGGCCAGGCGATCAACCTGCGCAGCATCGGCCAATTGACCGTCGACGGCACGCTCAATGCCTGGGGCGGCACTGTGAGCCTCGCGGGCTTGAGCAACACTGAGTCCTCACAAGTCGAGGGCAACGGCCATGGCCGTTCGATCTGGATCGGCGAACAGGCGTTTATTGACGTGGCCTCGCGGGCTGTAACCGCTGTCGACAATCGTGGCGGCGTGTATGGCCAGGTACGCGATGGCGGCAAGATTACCGTCGGTGGCGATATCGATCCGGCCACCGGCATCGCCAAGGCCAGCGACCTGTTTGTGGTGGTGCGCGAAGGTGCACGCCTGGACGCCTCTGGCAGCCAGGCGCTGCTCGATGTTCCGGGGCAGGGCCGCACGCGGGTGGCCAGCAACGGCGGCACTCTTGCGTTCGCGTCCAACAACGGCCTGTACCTGGACGGCAGCTTCGTGGCCAATGCCGGTGGCGCCGGCGCGGCGGGCGGGCGTCTGGCGCTGGCACTCGAGTCGCCGTTTTACTTGAAGCAGCACGTCAAAGACCGTGTGCTGCTGTTACGTGAACTGGTGATCAACCAGCAGCATCAAGCCAGCGCCTTGCCCGACACGGCAGAAGCGGCGGCAGACTCGTTGATCTACGGTCACGGCGCACTCGGCATCGACCAGATCCAGGCCGGTGGTTTTGACAACCTGACACTGCTGGTGCGAGGGGCGTTGAATCTCGACGGCGCTGCCTCGCTGCACATGGGGCAAAGCCTGCAGCTGTATTCCGGCGGTATTGGCCTGACCCGCGACGCAAACCCGACCTCGCAGATTAATCTCAGTGCGCCGCACGTGCTCCTCAGCGGCTTGCTTGAGCCGGACAGGTCCGGGATGGAAGCGTGGACCCGGGCGAACATCGGCGATACTTCGCCGACGTTTCGCAGCCAGGGCTTGTTGACCGTCGACAGCGACTTGCTGGACATCCGCGACCGCTTCACCTTTGGTGCCGATCAGGGCTTCGATCAGGTTCGGCTCAACAGCAGCGGCGACCTGCGTTTTCTCGCCGGGCGCGATGGCGGCAATACACCCAGTGGTTTCAGCACCGTCCTGAGTTCAGCAGGCGACATGACTCTGCGCGCCGCGCGTATCTACCCGGGCTCCGAGATCAAGGCCCAAGTGCTGGTAGGCAGCCTCGGCAACAACGGCAATCAACTGATCTTCGACCCGACTCGCACCCTGACGATCGAGAAGGTCGGCGATGACAACGGCGTTGCCCCGGACTCGGTATTCGGGCGCCTGCAACTGGGCGCTGCCACCATCAGGCAGGGCGGTGTATTGCGTGCGCCGCTGGGGTTGATCGAACTCGGCAACCTGGGCAGCACCAAGGTCGAACTGCTGCCCGGCAGCCTGACTTCGGTCAGCGCCAAGGGCCTGGTCCTGCCGTATGGCGGCACCGTGGATGGCCAGGTTTATCGCTATAACGGCAAGACCGTGGTCTTCACCGGGCAGGGCGGGATCGGCGCTACCAACGGTGGAGAACTGTCGGTCGGGGTGATTCTGGGGGGCAAGTCGGTGGACGTATTGCCCGACGCCACGCTGGACCTGTCCGGTGGCGGCGAATTGCTGGGGGCCGGCTTTATTTCCGGGCGCGGCGGTTCTACCGATGCGCGTTTCAACCCGCTGGTGCAGTTCGGGGCCAATGGCGGTTTCACCTTGCCGGGGCTGAGTACAAACCCGGTCTATGCCATCGTGCCGGGGATTCAATCCGGCTATGCGCCCGCCACCGGCGAAGCCGGCGGCAGTACCCCGCTGGTGGGCCAGCAGATCAGCATCGGGGCCGGTGTTCCGGGCCTGCCGGCAGGCACTTACACCTTGATGCCGTCCACCTATGCCTTGAAGCCGGGGGCGTTCCGGGTTGAGATCAACGGGCTCGCCGCCCAGGGCAGTGACGGCAGCACCACGCTGATGCGCAACGGTTCGTGGTCGATGGCCGGGCAACTGTCGATTATCAACACCGGTATTCACAACAGCGTCAACAGCCAGGTGATCCTGACCTCGGCCGACACCTTGCGCCGCTACTCGCAGTACAACGAAACCAGCTACGCCCAGTTCGCGATAGCCGACGCCGCGAGGCTCGGTGTGCCACGGCCGATGCTGGAAGTGGACGCCAAAACCCTCAAGCTGGGGTTTTACGGCGGCGGGGGCAAAGAGACGTTCTCGTTCCAGGGCATTGGCAACTTTGAAGCCGCCAAAGGTGGCTACGGCGGCACCGTGGGGGTGATCAACCTGGGCGGTGATACGGTCGAGAGCCGAAGCACCCAGATCGTTGATGCCAATAATCCATTGGCAGCCTACGAGGGCCTCACGCTCACCGCCCAAAGCCTTAATAGTCTGGGCGCCAAACGCCTAGTTATCGGTGGCCTGCCCCAAGTGGAATATGGGCGTAACGGCAATATCATCAAGTTCCCCTTTGGTGCCAACGCCGCGGGCAATGGGGTCACCCTGCGCAGCGGTGCAACCCTCTCGGCACCGGAAGTGATCATGGTATCGGGCCGCGGCGACATCGTGGTCGAGCAGGGCGCGTCGATCAGTACGCTGGGGCGTGGTGCGGCGATCTATGACGCCCGTGACGGTTTCGTTTACCAGGGTGTGCCGAGCATGTTGGCCGTGTCCAATGGCCTGCTCAATGTGCTGCCTTACGTAAACACCGGTGCCAATCCTTCGGGCGGTATCAAGATCGGTGTGTGCCCGAGCGGCAATTGCTCGGGCCAGACCACGCTCTATTCCGAGGGCAGTCTCGTCGCTGCAACCGATACAGCGCTGCAGTTGGACGACCAGGTGCGCTACGGCACGCGTCACCTGGCGCTGGCCCTGAGCAATATCAACGTTGGCAGCGCGGCGGGGCTGGCCGATGCCGCCGCGCGCAACGTGCTGCCATCGGGCCTGACCCTCAACCAGCAAGTGCTCGAACGCTTGCTGCGCGGTGACACCCAATCGGGTGCTCCGGCGCTGGAAACCCTGCAACTGTCGGCCGGCCAGGCGTTCAACTTCTACGGCACCACCACCCTTGATACCTACGATTCGGTGACCGGCAAGTCGTTGCTGAGCAACCTGGTGCTGTCGACGCCGGCGATCTATGGGGCGGGCAATGCCGATGATGTAGCGACCATTCACACCGCCAACCTGATCTGGCAAGGCGCCACAGGCGCACCGGGCGCAGTGATTGCTGACGGCGCCGGTCATGGCAGCGGGCGCCTGGATATCAAGGCCGAGCGTATCGAGTTCGGTTATGGGGCGTTTGCCCAGCGCGATACCAACACGGTCTTTGATCGCTTGGTACTGGGCTTTACCAACGTCAACCTGAATGCCAGCGAGCGGATCACGGCCAACCACAAAGGCAGCCTGTCGGTGTATCAACGCCAGGGCGCGTATGACCCGGTCAGCGGTTTTGCCTACAGCGGCGGTAACCTCAACATCGTGACGCCGCTGATGACCGGTGAAGGCGGTTCGCTGAACCGCATTACCGCTGGCGGCACGCTTGATGTCGCAGGGGCTGCCGACACCCGTGGTGCGGTCACCGGCTACGGCGGCGAACTGTCGTTCAAAGGGCAAACCGTCCGCTTGGCGACCGCCGTGGTATTGCCCAGCGGCAAGGTCACGCTGCAAGCCACTGACGATCTGGTGTTGACCGATGCAGCGTTGCTCGACGTGGCCGGTCGTGCGGAGGTGTTTAACGACATCACGAAATATGGCGCAGGCGGCGATGTGCTGCTGGACAGCCGCAACGGCAATATCCGCCAAGCGGCGGGCTCGACCATCGACCTCTCGGCCAGGTACAACCAGGGCGGCAAATTGCGCGCCGTGGCGGTGAATGCGGCGGGCGGGTTGGTCGACCTGCAAGGCAAGATCCTGGGAGGCAGCAGCGGTTACTACAACGCCGGTGGCACCTATGTGCCGTATCAAGGCGGGGTTGTGGAAATCCAGGCCCAGCGCCTGGGCGCCAGTGGCTCGCTGGATCAGCCATTTGCCGCACTCAACCAGCGCCTGAACGAGGGCGCCGTGTTCGGCGGGCGCAGTTTCCAGCTCAAGCAAGGCGACCTGACCATCGGCAACGGCCTCAAGGCCAACACCATCAACGTCTCGGTAGACAACGGCAGCCTGCGCGTCAGCGGGCGGGTGGACGCCAGCGGTGAGCGGGTCGGCAGCATCAACCTGGCCGGCAAAAACGGCCTGACCCTGGACGGCAGCGCGGTGCTGGATGCCCACGGCAGCCAAGTGCGGGTCGACAGCTACGGCAAGATCATCGACTCACCGAACCGGGCGATGGTGGTACTGGGTTCCGGCAGCGGACAACTGACCCTGGCCGATGGCGCGACCATCGACCTGCGTCACGGCACGGCGGGCGCGGCAGGCAATGACGGACGCAATCGCGGCACCCTGGAATTGAATGCGCCGCGCATCGACAACAATGACATCGCCATTGATGCACGAGGCAACCTGACGATCAAAGGCGCGCGTGCGATCACCCTCAACGGCATGGTGACTTACGACGACGCGCCGCTGATGACCGACCCGACCGCCAGCGGCAGGCCGTACCAGGTCATCGACCAGGCGTATCTGGATGCCAAGCACGTGTTGAGCACGGCTTTTATCAACGCCGCGTTGCAAAACACCAACCTGCTGAGCAACAAGCTGGCGGGTTTGAACAACGCCACTTACGCCGACGCTTTCCACCTGCGCCCGGGCGTGGAGATCATCAGCAAGACCCCGGACGGCGACCTGGTGGTGCAGGGTGATGTCGACCTTTCCGGTTATCGCTACGCCAGCCTCAACCCCAACACACAGAAAACCTCGGTGTACGGCTCGGGCGAGTCCGGCAGCCTGACCTTGCGGGCCGGCGGCGACCTGAACATCTATGGCAGCATCAACGACGGCTTCTCGCCGCCACCGGAAACGATGAATGACAAGGGCTGGCTGTTGTTAACGGGCCGGGACTTTGCCGGCGGCGAGATCATCGTGCCAGGCAATGGTGTGGTCTTGGCCGATGGCACCACCTACCTGGGCGGCTCGGTGCTGAACTACGACTTGCCGATCAAAGGCATGACCGTCGTCGCCGGCACTCGCCTGCCCACACGGGCAACGCTGGCCCAGGACCTGACCTTGCCCGCAGGCACCGTGCTCGCGGCAGCGGTCCTCGATGCTTCAGGCAATGTGCTGTTGGCGGCCGGTACGCTGTTGAACCAACCCTATGCCCTGCAAGCGGGCGTGCAACTGGAAGCCGGTAGCTTGCTGACCCAGGCCACCCAACTGCGCGCCATGACCTGGCCCAAAGGCGTGCCGTTGCCGGGGTTGAGCGGGGCGCTGGACGGTGGCCAGAATGTCGTCACCCTTGATGGCGACATTGCCCTGGCGCGTGGCGCGCTGATTCCGGTGGGCACCGACGTCAAGCTGGTGGGCGGGGTGGGTTCGATCGAGTTGCGCCCTGAAGTGGCCGGGCGCCAGGGGAAACTCTGGGCCATTGCGCCGATGCTGGCCGAAGGTTCGCAATCCTGGTCATTGCGTCTGGTGGCGGGGGCTGACACCGAGGCTGCGGACAGTCGCCTGCTCCAGCCTGACCCGAGCAGCGGCACGCTGCGCTTGGCCGACAGCCACTACGGCATGTTCGCCAAGGAAGTACCGCCCAAAGGCGTGCTGGTGTGGACCGCTTTTGCGGTCGAAGACCTTGCCAATAACGGCGTGGAAGTCAAGGAAGGCGACCCGGTGGATCAAGCGATCCTCGATCAATTTGGCCTGGGTTCGGTTGCCGATTTCTGTAGCAGTAGCCCGGAATATTGCTCGGCCAAAGCGGGGTTTGCGTGGAGTCAGGAGGCTGAAACAGCGCTGGCTGAGCAAAACATTATTGTTAAGGCCGGAACGGCGATGGATGACGCCTGGATGCTGGAGATGACAGGCCAGACAGTGGCGCAATTTTGCCTGGATACACCGTCGTTCTGTGTGGCCCTGAGCGCCAAGGAATACGCGCCGACCCCATCAAACTCGCTGTTCAGCGTGGTGCGTACCGGCACCGGTGACCTGGAACTGCTGAGCGCAGGCAACCTGAGTGTGAACTCGACCTACGGTGTGTACACGGCGGGCACCTCGTCCACCACCACTGAGGCGGGTGACCCTTTCAACCAACCGCGAGCCCTGGCGGGCACCACCACGGTACTCAAGGATCCCAACAGCTACTTCGAACAGTTCGTCAACGGTGGCAGCCAGAGCCTGTACCGCGCCTGGTACCCGGAGGCGGGCGGTAACCTGACGCTGAACGTCGGTGGCAACCTGACCGGCCAGCTGGATGCCGGTGGTCTCTCAGTCCCTTCGCGCCCAGACCCTTATGACGGCGGCAGCAATACGGCCGATGTCGGCAACTGGCTGTGGCGCCAGGGCAGCGGCAATCTGGCAACCGGCGGGCAGGCCCAGCCTACGGCGTGGTGGATCAACTTTGGCACCTACACCAACATCGCCGCTGACAACCTGGTTGGCTTCACCGGTTTTGGTACCTTGGGTGGGGGCGACCTGGACGTAAACGTGGGCGGCGATGCGGGCTCGTTGAAAATCCCGAATTTCGTGGGGGACGTCACCAACAAACGGACCCAGGGCCTGGTGCTGGCAGTCGGCAGCACCGGCCGGGTAAGCAGCGACGGCACCCTGCAACTGACCGGTGGCGGTGACATGCGGGTGCGCGTCAGAGGTGCGCTCAACCCTGTCGCTACCCTGGAGGTTCCCGACAGCCGTAACGGCGTGCTGGTGAATACTCGCGGCAATGTGCAAGTGCAGGCCGCCAGCATCGGGCGTATCGACTTGCAGTACAGCACCACTAACCAGGTGCCCGGCGAGGTAAGGGCGGTTGAGCCTCTGCGCTCTAACCGCAGTACGCCACAAGGTGGGCTGACCCTGGTGGCAGGCGATTCCACGTTCAGCTTGCATACCCTGGACGACCTGGTGCTGCAGACGGTTGAAGATGCCGGGCGTGTGCGCCAGTACAACCGCTCGGCCTTCAGCCGTGACGGGGTGAATGGCGGCTCCAGCAGTTGGTTCACGTTGTGGACCCCCAACACCGCCATCGATCTGTACGCCGAAGGCGGCAACCTGACGCCGTTTGTCGGCGCTGTGACCAACACGGATTTGGCGGTGGTCTATCCATCGATCGTCAGGGCGACTGCGGCCAGTGGCAGCCTTTACTACGGCAAGGCCGCCACGCTCAATGATGTCGCCGGTTATCGCTATCCGCTGCTCCTGGCCCCCGGCCAAAACGGGCAATTGCAGTTCCTGGCGCAGGACTCGATTTACGCCGGTGGTTTTACCGTCACCCAATCCGGTGCGGCACCGAGCAGCATGGCCACCCCCTGGAATCCAGCCATTGTTGCCACCCTCGGCACGCAGAACTACGGCAATACGTCCAGCACCGGCAACTACAACACCTACGGCAATCAGGGGCTGTCGTTGTTCGCTTTCGGCCCGGGCACAGCGTCTGAACCGTTGAGCAACACCGCTGATCCGTCACGTTTCTACGCCCTGACCGGGGATCTGGTTGGCGTCAGCAGCGGCCGGATCATTGGTTTCAATAACGCGAATCTGCCCCATGCCGGCGAGACCTGGTACGAAGGCAGCCGGCCGGTGTGGATGATGGCCGGGCGCGATATCGTCAGCAGCGGTGCCAACCCCAACGACAACGGCGAGATCAATCTGGGTGTGCTCGCCACGGGCAACCTGTTCGTCCACAACAACAAGACCGACCTCTCCATCGTTTCCGCCGGGCGCGACATTATCTACAGCAGCTTCAACATCGCAGGGCCTGGCGCACTGGAGATCACGGCCGGGCGCAACATCGTGATGGACGACCAGGTCAGCGTGACCAGTCTCGGCCCGATCATTGCCGGCGACGTGCGTCCGGGCGCTAGCATCGTGATGCAGGCCGGTGCAGGTGCCAACGGTGCGGATTACCGGCGCTTTGTGGCGGCTTACCTCAACCCGGCGAACCTGATTGCCGTGGGTGAACCGCTATCGGCATCGGGCCGCAAGGTGGCGAAGACCTACGAAAACGAATTGGTGGCGTGGTTGACCGAGCGCTTCGGTTTTGCCGGTGACAGCGAGCAGGCCCTGGCGTACTTCATGCAATTGCCCGCCGAGCAGCAGCGCGTGTTTGCCCGTGAGGTGTACTTCGCTGAACTGCAGGCGGGCGGGCGCGAGTACAACGAGAGTGGCGGTGTACGGCAAGGCAGTTATGCCCGGGGGCGGGCAGCGATTGCGGCACTGTTCCCGGAGAAGGACGTGGCCGGCAACACCATCACCTACCAGGGCGATATCCGCCTGTTTGGCGGGGCGGGTGTACACACCGACTTTGGCGGCTCGATCCAGATGCTCACCCCGGGCGGTAGCCAGACCTTCGGTATCGAAGGCGTGGCACCACCGGCTTCGGCGGGCGTCATTACCCAGGGCACGGGCAACATTCAGCTGTATTCCCTGGGCAGCATTCTGCTGGGCCAAAGCCGCATCATGACCACCTTCGGCGGCTCGATCATGGGCTGGTCTGGCGAGGGCGATATCAACGCCGGTCGCGGTTCCAAGACCACCGTGGTGTACACGCCGCCCAAGCGTGTCTATGACAACTGGGGCAACGTGACCCTGTCGCCGGCGGTGCCGAGTACCGGGGCGGGGATTGCCACGTTGAACCCGATTCCGGAAGTGCCGGCGGGCGACATCGACCTGATCGCGCCGCTGGGCACTATCGATGCGGGCGAGGCGGGGATTCGGGTCTCAGGCAACATCAACATCGCCGCGTTGCGGGTGGTGAACGCGGCGAATATCCAGACCCAGGGCAAGTCATCCGGGGTGCCGGTGTCGGCGGCGGTGAATACCGGGGCGATGAGTTCCGCCAGTGCGGCCGGCGCAGCGGCGTCCCAGGCGGCGGAGGATGCGGCGCGCAGCCAGCAGGCGGCGGCCAAGCAGGGCCGGGCGTCGATTGTCACGGTGGAGGTGTTGAGTTTTGGCAGTGAGCCGGTGCAGCGCGGGCCCCAGGAACAGCAGAAGACCTCGGGCTACAACCCCAACAGCCCGGTGCAGGTGCTCGGTGCCGGGCCATTGAGTGACCAGGCGCGGGCGCGGTTGACCGATGAGGAGCGTCAGCAGATCAGTTTGTAGTGTTAGAAAAGGACCTCTCGTTGTATTTGGGGCGATCATTGATCGCCCCTTTTTTGTTGGCTGTCTTTGTAGGAGCGAGCTTGCTCGCGAAAAACCTGAGAGCGCCGCGTTGAATCAGGATGCCAGCGTCATCGTTAACGATCTTCGCGAGCAAGCCCGCTCCCACATTTGGACCGTGCCCGCTTTTGATTTGGCTTTTGCTCTAAAACACTCAAGCCGGCCTGTAGGCCGCTGTGCCCTTGATCTGCTTGTGATCTTGATCTTAGGCGCCCCGTTAAACCAGG
>NZ_JAXCIS010000082.1:0-4156 GCF_034044025.1 Pseudomonas sp. SED1 | reverse complement strand
GTTCACTGCGTGTCATCGAAATAGGGAGCCGCGATGTTCGATCTACTCAACTTCAGCGAGCAAGGCTGGGGCAATGCATTGCTCAAGGGGTTATGGATGACCCTGCAGATCTCCGCCGGTTCGTTTGCGGTGGGGCTGCTCATCGGCCTGGTGGTGGCCTGCGCCAAGCTCAGTGCACCGCGCCCGATTGCGCTGCTGATGCGCGGCTACACTACGGTGTTTCGCGCAGTGCCCGAGTTGCTGCTGATCCTGCTGCTGTATTACGCAGGCTCCATGGGCCTCAACGCGCTGATGCTGTGGCTGGGGTTTGCGCAGTTCAACATTAGCGGCCCGCTGGTCGCCGTCCTGGTACTGGGGCTGGTGCAAGGCGCGTACGCCTCGGAGATTTTCCGCGCGGCGATCCTCGCGATTCCCCACGGCCAGATCGAAGCGGCGCGGGCCTTTGGCTTGAGCGGCTTTGGCCTGTTCCGTCGCGTAACCCTGCCGATCATGGCGCCGTATGCCCTGGCCGGCATGTCCAACCTGTGGATCAACCTGATCAAGGACAGCGCGTTGATCAGCGTGGTGGGCACCAACGAACTGCTGTACACCGCCAAACAGGCGGCGGGCTCGACCCGGCATTACCTGTTGTTCTACCTTACGGCCGCCGCCTTGTATTACCTGGTGACATTGGCCTCCAACTACCTGTCCGGGCGCCTGGAACGACGTATTCGTCGCTGGATGCCGGTTGTCGAGTGAGCCGCACATGCCTGAGTGGATAAGTTATTACGCAGGACTGATCGCCAAAGGCTTGCAGACGACCCTGTCGTTGCTGGTGATTTCGGCAGTGCTCGGCTTCGCGTTGGCGGTGCTGGTAGCCCTGGCGCGGCTGTCCCGGCGCAAGTGGCTGGCCCGCTGTGCGCTGGGGTACACCAGTGTGCTGCGGGGCACACCATTGCTGATCCAGATCTACATCTTCTACTACGGACTGGGCAGTCTGTTTGCCCAGTTCCCGATGATTCGCGGGAGTTTCCTCTGGCCGTTCCTGCGGGACGGTTACTGGTACATCGTGTTTGCCCTGGTGTTGTCAGTGGGCGCGTACGTCGGCGAAGTGATTCGCGGCGGCCTGCTGGCGGTACCCAAGGGCGAGATGGAAGCCGCCTCGGCGTTTGGCATGACGCCGCGCCAGGCACTGTTGCGAGTGCGCTTGCCACGGGCCATGCGCCTGCTGTTGCCGACCCTGGCGGGGGAGACGGTGATGTTGCTCAAGTCCACGGCGCTGGCCTCGACCATTGCGGTGGTCGACCTGCTCGGCGCCGCCAACGTGGTACGCGCCCAGACCTTGCAGATCTACCAGCCGCTGTTGCTGGTGGCCGGGGTCTACCTTTGCCTGACCTTTTTGATTGAAGCCCTGTACGCGATGGCCGAGCGACGCGGTACACCGTTGCGCAGGTCTGCCGGATGAAAACCGATCGCTCGTTGCAAGGGATTGCCCTGTGCTCGCTGGCCTATGCGTTCCTGGCGTTGCAGGACGCCGCGATCAAATGGCTGGTGGCCGACTATTCAGTGTTCACCATCCTGTTCTGGCGCAGCCTGGTGGTGGTCGCCGCGTGTGTAATTGCCGGGCGCCTGGGCTTGCTCAAGCGCGCCTGGAACTCGGTCAGCCGCAAGCTGCTGATCATCCGCGGCCTGCTGTCGTTGCTGGCGTGGCTGCTGTACTACACCGCCGCCAAGGACCTGACCCTGGCGGAAATGACCACCCTGTATTTCTCTGCGCCGATCATGGTCACGTTGCTGGCGGCGCTGATCCTCAAGGAACGCGCCAGTCGCGGCCAGTGGATTTCGCTGATCATCGGCTTTGTCGGTGTGGTGATAGCCTGTCGCCCCAGCAGCATGGTCGACCCGTTGCCAATCGGCCTGACATTGGCCGCCGCGCTGTGCTGGGCATTTACCTATATCCAGTTGCGCCAGGTGGACGACAACACCTCGGTGCTGGAGCAGATGCTGATCACCAATGTGGTGTTTGTGATTTGCATGGCCGTGACATTGCCGTGGACGCACACACCGTCGCCGACCCCGGCGTGGCTGGGCATGCTCGGTGCCGGACTGGTGGGCGGGATTGGCCAGTTCCTGCTGTTTGCGAGTTTCCGCCGGGCCACGGCGACGCTGCTGGCACCGTTTGAATACACCGGGTTGATCTGGGCCTTCCTGTTGTCGAGCCTGATCTGGGGCACCTTGATGGACGTGTCGCTGATCTTCGGCGCCGCGCTGATCGCCGTCAGTGGCACCCTGGCCATGCTCAGCGCCCGGCACCCTGTTTCACAAGACGTGGTCGGCGCCGAATGCTCCGTGACGCAGCCCCTGTATCCAGCAGCGGCAGATGTGCAGCCCGTTGCCGGGGCTGAAGGTGCCGGGGTTGAGGCACCACTCAAGCCAGAGTCCGTCGAGCATCGCCGATAAGCCGATGGCGGCCAGGCGCGTGTCGTGGATCACGAAGCCTTCGCTCTGGGCCAGGTCGTCGAGCAGTTGGCGGATCAGTTCAAGGTAGGCGCGGTAGCTTTTTTCATGGGAGTCATTCACGTGCTGGGAGTGGCGGATCAGGCTCCAGAACACCACCCACACGCCCAACAGTTTCGGGTCCATGACCCGCGAGGAAAACGAGCCGGCGAGAAATGCATCCAGCCGCGCTGCTGGGCCCTCGGCCTGGTCGACTTCCTGCCAGAGGGCGGTGGTCAGTTCACTGGCCAGCTTGTGATAGGTCTCGGCGATCAATGCATCGATGCTGCCGAAATGGTGATTGAGCAATCCCACCGAAACTCCGGCTTCAGCGGCGATGCGCCGCACGGAAATACCGGCATGCCCGTCCCGGGCGAGGCTGGTGAGGGTGGCGGCAATCAGCAGGTCGCGACGGTCTTCGGTCACAGGCAAATCCCAGATGGTTGAACGTGTGTTCAATATATACCTGCAGAACCAACAAGAGGAGGGCAGCGGCATGGCAAAAGACCTTTCGTGGCAAGTCCCCGGTGATTCCGGGAACACCCTGCACATCGGCGCCTGGCGCTTCGAGGGTGACGGCAGCGGGCCTCGGGTGCACCTGCAAGCCGGGGTGCATGCCGATGAAATCGCCGGGATGCTGGTGTTGCATCAACTGCTGCCGCGTTTGCAGGCGTGTCAGGACCGGGGGCAACTCAAGGGCTCGGTGACGGTGGTGCCCCAGGCTAATCCGTTTGGCATTGGGCAGTTTCGCCAGGGGCGGTTGTTGGGGCGGTTTCATGAGGCCACCGGGCAGAACTTTAATCGGGCGTTTGATCATTCGTTGGCCATGGAGCGGCCGGCGAGCAACTTGGCGCAATGGCAGAAAAGTCTGGTGCAGCTGGCGGCTGATGCGGAGCTGGTGCTGGATCTGCACACGGATGATGAGGCGCTGCCTTATTTGTATATCCACCGCAGCTTTTGGCCTGAGGGCCAGGTGTTGGCGGCGGCGTTGCAGGTGGATGTGGTGATTGTCTGGGATGAGGGCGGTGATGGGTCGTTTGAAGAGACGATCATTGATCACGGGAAGCCACGGTTGGCGGCGACGATTGAGTTGCGTGGGCAGGCGGATGTGAGTGATGCCTTGGCCGGGCGGGATGGTGATGGGATCTGGGCTTGGCTTTGTGCCAGTGGGGTGATTGATGAGGCGCCGGTGATTGCCGACTGGCAGGGGCAGGTGGTGGACATGGGGTGTATGGAGACCATTCTGGCGCCGTGTGCCGGGGTGTTGGTGTTTGAAAAAGGGTTGGGTGAGCAGGTTGAAGAGGGTGAGCGGTTTGCGCGGATTATCCGGCAGCCTGGGGATTCGGCGTCTGAAGTGGTGCTGCATGCGGCGCAAACCGGGCGGATGGTGACGGGGCATCGGGAGCGGTTGGTGTCACAGGGTTCGGTGGTGGCCAAGTTCACCGGTTCTCGGTTGTCTGAGGGTTACAGCGGGGGGGTGTTGGATCCTTAGGCCGGTGTACATATCCGTTGTTTTTGTGATGGCTGCTATGGGTTCCGCTCTTACAGCGGCTCACTTTTGAACAGCGCAAAAGTAAGCAAAACGCTCTTGCCCCACCACTCGGCACCTCGCTTGGGCTCGGTGTGCCCGCACTCCGGCTTTGGACCGTGGGCCGCCGTCATGGGCCATCCTTGGCCCAGG
>NZ_JAXCIS010000081.1:0-9823 GCF_034044025.1 Pseudomonas sp. SED1 | reverse complement strand
ACCTTCAGGATTTCGGCGGATTGACCTTCTGCACCAGCTCATAAGCACGCACCGTCGCCGGGCGCTGCTTGATGTGGTTGAACCAGCGTTCTACATGTGGGAAGTCTTCCAGCTTCTGGCTCTGCCACTTGTGGGAAACGATCCACGGGTAGATCGCCATGTCGGCAATGCTGTACTCATCGCCAGCCACGAACGTGCGGTCGGCCAGGCGCCGGTCCAGCACGCCATACAGGCGGGCCGTCTCATCCACATAGCGTTTGATCGCGTAGGGAATCTTCTCCGGGGCGAACTGGCTGAAGTGGTGATTTTGCCCGGCCATCGGTCCCAGTCCGCCCATTTGCCAGAACAGCCACTGCAATGCTTCCTGACGACCGCGCAGGTCCTGGGGAATGAACTTGCCGGTTTTTTCCGCGAGGTACAGCAGGATTGCGCCGGATTCGAACAGGGAAATCGGCACGCCGCCGTCGGTCGGGTTCTGGTCGACGATGGCCGGAATGCGGTTATTGGGGGCGATTTTCAGGAAGTCAGGCTTGAACTGCTCGCCCTGACCAATATTGATCGGGTGCACCTCGTAAGGCAGACCGGCTTCTTCCAGGAACAACGACACTTTGTGACCGTTGGGGGTGGTCCAGTAATACAGGTCGATCATGAAGCTCTCCAAGGGTGGTGATGCTTGAGCGAATGCCTGTAGGTATAGGTGATGTTAGGGTGACGAAAATTCAATGAAACATTTGGGTCTATCGATATGGAAATTCGTGCGGGCGCAGCGTTGGTTTTGATTGATCAGCAAAAAGGCATTCATCATCCCAAGCTGGGGCGGCGCAACAATCCGCACGCCGAGGAGCGTATGCAGGCGTTGCTGGGGTATTGGCGGCGCGAAGATTGGCCGGTGATTCATGTGCAGCATTTGTCCCATTCGCCGGAGTCGGTGTTCTGGCCGGAGCAGGCGGGGGTGGAATTTCAGGAGGCGTTTGTGCCCCAGGCGGACGAGCAACTGATCCAGAAGCGGGTGCCGGATGCGTTTTGTGGGACGGGGCTGGAAGCGAGTTTGCGTGACGCCGGGATTCGGCAAGTGGTGCTGGTGGGCGTGGCCACCCATAACTCGGTGGAGGCCACGGCCCGCAGTGCCGGCAACCTGGGGTTTGAGACGTGGGTTATCGAAGATGCCTGCTACACCTTCGACAAGGCGGACTTCTTTGGACAGATGCATTCGGCGGAGGCGGTGCATGCCATGTCGTTGGGCAACCTCCACGGCGAGTACGCCACCGTCATCTCTTCAGAAACCCTCCTCCCGTAGGGGGGTCAGGCTACGGCGCCGTCCACCAACACCTGCAACGTCTGTTGCGAACACCGTTCGATACGGACCTGCACGCCATAGACTTCGGCAAACAGCGCCGCATCCAGCACTTCGTCCGCTGGGCCACAGGCATGTAACCGGCCTTGTCGCAGCACCGCGATATGGTCGGCATAACGCGCGGCGAGGTTGATGTCGTGCAGCACCACCACGGCGATCAAGTTGTGTTCCCGTACCAGGCCGCGCACGCAGTCCATGACTTTTAACTGGTAGTTCAAATCCAGCGCACTGGTGGGCTCATCCAGCAGCATCACCTGTGGTCGGCGCGCTATCAGTTGCGCCAGGCTGACCAGTTGCCGCTGACCGCCGGATAACGTGCTCAATAGCTGATCCGCCAGATGAGCGATACCAATCCGCTGCAACGCATCAAAGGCCTCGCGCATGCATGTGTCGCTTGAAAGCGGGATGCCATCGACATTCGCCACTCGCAACGCCGCGATTACGCTTTCCATCACGCTCAGGCTCAACCCCGGTGGCAGGTTTTGCGGCATGTAGGTCACGCGTCGGGCACGCTCGCCGACGGACATTTTCGTCAGGTCCAGGTCACCCAATCTGACAACGCCCTGCATCTTTTCCAGCCCGGCCACCGCTCGCAGCAACGTTGACTTGCCCGCACCGTTCGGTCCGATCAACGCGGTCAAACTGCCGTAGGCCAGGGGCGGCAAACTCAGGTCATGCACAATCTGGCGCCGGCCATAACTGACGTGGGCGTTCTGAATCGACAATCCCGTACTCATAACTGCCTCCCGCGCTTGAAAACCAGCAACACGAAAATCGGCACGCCCACCAGTGCGGTGACGATGCCCACCGGCACGATCACGCCGGGCATGATCAGCTTGCTAGCGATGGACGAAAGCGACAGCAGCAAAGCACCGACAAGCGCGCTGGCCGGCAGCAGGAAGCGTTGGTCTTCACCCACCAGGATCCGCGCGATATGCGGACCTACCAGCCCGATAAATCCGATGGTTCCCACAAACGCCACGGCGGTGGCCGACAGCAGGCTGATGCGCAGCAACGAGAAAAACCGCAGGCGTTTCACGTCCACACCAAAGCTCTGCGCGCGGTCTTCGCCCATGCGCAACAAGGTCAGGCGCGGGGCAGCAGCGAAGGAGAAGGGCATGACTACCGCGACCACCAACGCGAGGATGCCGAGCTTGTCCCAGTTGGCCCGGGTCACGCTGCCCAGGGTCCAGAACACCAGTTGTTGCAGCACGTCCTCGGTGGCGACCAGTTGCAACAGCGCGACCACCGCGTTGCAACTGAACACCAGGGCAATCCCGAACAGCACCAGGCTTTCCACCCCGGCACCGCGCAGGCGTGACATGGCTTGCAGCAAAAAGACCGAGGCGGCGGCAAACACAAACGCCGAGATGGAAATCGCCGTATTGGCCGACACCCACAGCGTTGTCACTGGAAACACAATCACCAGGGACGCGCCCAACGCCGCCGCCGAGGAAACCCCCAGGGTAAACGGACTGGCCAACGGGTTGTTGAGGATCGCCTGCATCTCGGCGCCCGCCAGCGAGAGTGCGCAACCGACCAATACCGCCATCAATGCGTAGGGCAGGCGCACGTTCCAGATAATCACCTGGTCGGTAGCGCTCAGGTGGGCCGGGTGCAACAAGCCATCGAGCAAGGCGCCAAGGCCCATGCCCGACGGGCCGCTGGCCAGGTCCACGAGGATCGCGCAAATCAGCGCGCCACCCAGCAGGGCCAGCAGCCAGAAGCGGCGGGCCAGCAGGCGGCGATAGCCTTGGCTGGCGGCGGCGAGGTCGAGGGTTTGAGTGGTCATTGGATTACACAATCTCGAAAACGATGGAGATCAAAATGTGGGAGCGGCGGTGCGACGATTCGACTTGCTCGCGAATGCGGTGTATCAGTCGACATATTCGCTGACGGGTACACCGCATTCGCGAGCAAGCCCGCTCCCACACTTACCGTGTTCCTACAGGAGGATTACTTGGGCTTGCCATCAATCCAGTAGGCACCCTGCAACGGCATGCCGAGGAACTGCTGGTTCATCGCTTCCATGGTCGCCTTCGGGTCCAGCTTCGCGAACAACTCCGGATGCACCCACTTGGCCAGCGCTTCAATCGCCAGCAGGTTGTACGGCGAGTTGTAGAAGTCATGCCACAAGCCGTGGGAATTGCCCTCACGAATCGCCCGAAGGTTCACAAACTCCGGGCGGGCCAGCACGGCGTCAAACGCGCCGCGCGCGTCTTCGTCGCTCACGCCAGCACCCAGAATCAACCCCGGCTTGTGATTGCCGGTGGCCACATACACATCCGGGTCAGCCTTCAGCGCGTACTCGACACTGATGTCCCCCAGCGCACCCGGCACTACGTCGGCGGCGATGTTGCGGCCGCCCACCAGCTTGATCACTTCCCCCATGCCGCTCTTGCCGGTGGTGTGGCCGGGTGCCTGCCAGGCGCCGGCCAGCAATTCCAGGAACACGCTCGGACGCGGGCCGGCCGGCAAGGTGGCGACGGCGTCGGTGATCACCTTGATGTGCTGGTCATAAAAGTCGAGGAACGCCTTGGCCTGGGTTTCCCGGCCGAGAGCCTGGCCCAAGGCGGTCATGCTGGCGTGGGTGCCTTGCACCGGGTTGATGCGGAAGTCGACGAACAACACCGCGATCCCTGCCTTGGCCAACACGTCTGCCACCGGGCTGTGTTCGGTCGGGCCGTGGCCGGAAATGCTGAACACGGCGAGGTCCGGTTTCAGCGAGAGGATTTCCTCGGCGCTGACGCTTTGTTCCGACGCCTGACCAATCAGCGGGATGTCCTTCACCGTCGGAAATTTCGCCAGGTAGGCGTTGTAGGTGTGGGCGTCGAGCAGCTTCAGATCATTCTGCCAGCCCACAATTCGTTGGAACGGCGCGTCTTTGTCCAGCAACGCAAAGGCCGAAATCAAGCGGCCTTCGCCGAGCACCACGCGTTGCACGTGGTCCGGCACGTCGACCTTGCGGCCCAGCACGTCGGTGACTTCATGGGCGGCGGCCGTTTCGGCGTGGCCAAGGATCAGCACGGCAAACAGCGCGCCCAGCTTGAGGAGGTTGCGGGGTTTCAGCATGGCGAGAACTCCAGGTGAAGGCGGCGCATCAGACATCGCTCCAGCGCCGCAAAAGGTTGTGATAGGCGCCGCTCAGTTGCAGCAGCGCGTGGTCGTCGGCATGTTGCGCGGTGAGACGTTGAATCGCCACGTCCATGTCCAGCAGCAGCTGGCGCTGGCTGTCTTCGCGCACCAGGCTTTCGATCCAGAAGAAACTGGCGATGCGTTCGCCTCGAGTGACCGGGTTGATCTTGTGCAGGCTGCTGCCGGGATAAATCAGCAAGTGCCCGGCGGGCAGCTTCACCGCGTGTTCACCGAAGGTGTCGCGGATCACCAGTTCGCCGCCGTCGTAGCTGGCCGGGTCGGCCAGGAACAAGGTGGCGGAGATGTCGGTGCGCACCCGTTCGCGCACACCCTTGAGGCCGCGAATCGCATTGTCGATATGCCAGTCGAAGGCTTCGCCGCCGCTGTAGCGGTTGAACAGGGGCGGGTAGATTTTCTTCGGCAGGGCGGCGGACATGAACAGCGCGTTGTCCGACAGCCGCGACAGAATCTGCTCACCCAGGCGAATCGCGACCGGGGCGTCTTCCGCCAGTTGCCGGTTGTTTTTCGCCCTGGCCGACCGCTTCCCGGCGGTAACCTTGCCATCGACCCATGGTTGATCGAGCAAGGTGGCAACGGCCACCTCGACTTCTTCGGCACTCAACAGGGCCGGGATTTCAATCATCACGGCTTAAAACTCATAGTCGACGCTGGCGGTGAGCGTGCGCCCGGCGCCCGGGATGCCGTAGAGCTGGAAGCCATCCAGGGACGCGCCAATCTGGCTGTAATAGAACTTGTTGAACACGTTGTTGAGGTTGAGGTTGACCGTGGTCTGCTTGCTCACCTTGTATTGCGCGGCCACGTTGTTGAGCCAGTAGCCGGGGGCCTTTTCGTGGTCGCGGGTGTAGATCGCGTACACGCCGGACGGGCCGTTGGCGTAGCTGCTGTTATTGTTCAAACCGCCGACGTATTTGTTGTCGCTGTAGCGGCGGCGTCCTACGTATTGCGCGCCGTAGCTCAGGCTCAGGTCGTCGGTAACGGCGTAGGTGGTCCACAGGTTGGCGGTCAGGTCGGGAACGTTCTTGGCTTCCTCACCTTTGTTGGCGCCTTTGGTCTGGGTGCTTTTGAGCGCCGAGAACCCGCTGTACACCGTCCAGCGCGGGTTGATATTGCCTTGCAGGCCCAGCTCCACACCGTCTACGCGCTTGGCGGGGAGGGCGCGTACCGGGGCGGTTTCGCCGTCCTGGTACTCCCAGGAGTTGTCCAGTTCGGTGCGGAAGATCGCGGCGGTGACGTTCAGCAGGTCGTGGGCAATGTCCCACTTGGTGCCGATTTCGTAGGTTTTCGACTTGGCCGGGGTGTAGTTGCTGGTGTTGGCTGCGCCGTAGATCTGGTTGTTGGTCGAGGCGCCCAAGGCCGACGGTTGTGCCGCTTCACTGTAGGAAGCGTAGATGCTGCCGTTGGGCAACGGCTTGTACACCGCGCCGACGCGTCCGCTCACTGCGCCGTCGGTGCTGCTGATGGTGGCTTGGCCGCGCTGGCTGGTTTCGGCCTGCCAATGGTCATAGCGTAGCGAACCTAGGACTTGCCACTGTTCGTTCAGGGTGAGGGTGTCACCGAGGTAAATACCGGCGTTGTCGATGACCGAGCGCGGGTCGCCCACGCCCTTGACGGTGGTGGTGCTGGCGAAGCTGTGGTTGGGGTCATTCATGTCGAAGAACAGATCGCCCGCCGGCACTTCGGCGTTGCGTTTCAGGCCGCCGTAGGTCTCGTGATAGAACTCAAGCCCACTGACAACAGCGTGCTCCAGGCCGCCGGTATTGAGCTTGAAGCTGAAGTCGGTCTGGTTGTCGAGGATGGTGTAGCGCTTGGACAAACCGAAGTCGCTGCCCCGCAGAATGCCGAAGGCGGTGTTGCCGCTGTTGGCGTATCCCGGGTAGGCATTTACTGTGCTGCCGGGCACCTGGCTGATCGGTCCTGCGCCGGTGTAGCCCAAGGTCGCACAGCGCGTGCCGGTGCAGGTTTTCTGGCCATTGGCGTTGGCAGCAAAGAAACGTGCGGGCGAGAGCACGGCGAAGTTGTCGGTGCGCTCCCACTTGGTCTGGTTTTTCAGGGTCGCTTCGTTCCAGTCGAAGTCATGTTCGAAGCGCGCGGTCAGCGAGGTGGTTTTGGTCTGCTGGGTGTACAGGTGTGAGTCGCCGTACCAGTTGGAGCGTTTAACGCCAGGCATGCGGTCGCCATCGGTGCCGCGCTGGATCGGCACGCCGCCGTCCGGGGTGTTGTCGTCCTTTTGATAGAAGGTGTCGATGAACAGGCGCGTGTCGGTGCCCAGGCCGAAGCCGAGGGAGGTCGCGATGCCCCAGCGGTCGTAGTCCACGTCGTCGCGCTCGGCCACCTGGTTGTAGTGTTTCATCAGGTTGATGCGCAGGGCGGTGGTGTCGTTGAGTTGTTTGTTGAAGTCGCCGGTGAGGCGGCGGTAGCTGTCGGTGCCGATGCCGGCCGAGAGCTTGTTGGCGTCCCCAAGGTGCGCTTCTTTGCTCACCAGGTTGACGCTGCCGCCTACAGCGGAAACGCCGGATTCGATCGAACCGGTGCCCTTGAATACTTCCGCCTGTTGTAGGTTGAAGGTGTCGGTACGGGTGGATTGGCCGGCATCGCGCACGCCGTCGACGGTCAGGCTTTGCTCAGAGGAAAACCCGCGAATCGAAAACAGGTCGCCCCAGCCCAGGTTGCCTTCGCCGGACATGAACGTGATGCCCGGCACGTTGCGCAACACTTCCTGCAAGGTTTGTGCGTTCTGCTCCTTGAGCACTTGCTGGGGGACGATGGTCACGCTTTGCGGCGCGTCCAGCAGCGGCTGGCTGATTTTTGCCGAGGTCACCCGGTCGACCTTGAAGGCTGAGGTGGCTTCGCCATCGATCTTGATTTCCGGCAGGCTCAGCACCGAATCATTGGACGCCGCTACCGGCGCATCGGCCCAGGCGGTGGGAGAAACGCTGCCGGCGGCAAGCAGGCCGAACATCGGCGCAAGGGTAGATTGCAGCGACAGGGCGCGAGGGGTAGGCAATGGCATTCGGAGTGACCTGGGCTAAATTACAATTAATCTCATTTAGATTCGGTAGTCTAAAGACCGATACCGGCCGCCACGCCGTGGCTTTGTAATGGGTATGCGCGATTACCGCTTCCCACAACATTCCATTACATTTGCGTGTACTCCTGGCTGACGTTTCGGCTATCTCCTGCCTTTTGAGTTTCGGACGAGTTGCCCCATGGCCAAGCAAGACCATCTGCTGATCGTTGATGACGACCCGCAAATCCGCCAGTTGTTGTGCGATTACCTGAGTGATGCCGGCTTCCAGGTGTCCACTGCCGGCGACGGCAAGGAAATGCGCCGCCGCCTCGCGCTGAATGTCATCGACCTGATCGTCCTCGACGTGATGCTGCCCGGCGAAGACGGCCTGAGCCTGTGCCGCGAACTGCGAGTCAGCTCCAACACGCCGGTGATCATGCTCACCGCCAAGGGCACGCTGATTGACCGGATCGTCGGCCTGGAAATCGGCGCCGATGATTACCTGCCCAAGCCATTCGACCCACGGGAGCTGCTGGTGCGGATCAAGGTGGTGCTGCGTCGGGTGCAGAGTTTTCCGGACCGGGCGCGGCTCGATGAAGCACCAAGCATCAGCTTTGCCGGCTGGCAACTGGACACCCGGGCGCGGCAATTGCTCTCGCCGGAAGGCGTGGTGGTCAGCCTCGGCAACTCCGATTACCGCGTGCTGCGCCTGTTGTTGCAGCATCCCAACCGGCCGCTGAGCCGCGACTTTTTGCTCAACCATGTGTTCGACAAAGACAGCACGCCGTTCGACCGCTCGATTGATGTGTGCGTCAGCCGCCTGCGTTCGCAATTGCCGGCCGGGTTGATCAAGACCGTGCGCAACGAGGGCTACATGCTCACCGCCGACGACGTGGCACTGCAATCGTGAAACTGCTGCCGCGTTCGCTGTTTGGCCGGCTGGTGCTGATTCTGGTCAGTGGCATGCTCGCGGCCCAGGCCCTGACCAGCAGCATCTGGTACGACATGCGCCACGGCCAGGTCCTGGAAATCCCCAGTCGACTGATCGCCACGCGGCTGGCGGACGTGGTACGGCTGGTGCACAGCGATCCGGCGCAGGCTGATGTGCTGATTAAGCTGCTCGATACGCCGCGCTTTCACCTGACCCTGAGTGATCACGCCAGTGAGGTGACAAGCAGCATCAGCGACAGCGACCAGGCCACCGAGCGCTTGCTGAATACAGTGCTGTCGGAGAAAACCGGCTACACGCAGACCCTGCATCTGTTGAGTCTCAAGTTGCTGGATGCCGAGGGCCAACACGCCGGGCTGTCGACCTTGCTCGGTTCCAAGCCAGTGGTGGGGCAGTTCCTGATTGACCTGCGTTTGCCGGACGGGCGCTGGCTGCAGGTGCAGGCCACCGAGGAGCAGGGCTGGACCAGCACCTCGCCGATGGACCTGTTGTTCGACTACGTGATGCGCATTTATCTGCTGCGGGTGCTGGTGCTGGTGATCATTGCCTTGGTGGCGGTTCGTTTAGCCATTCGCCCACTCAATGCCCTGGCCAAGGCTGCCGAAGCGTTGGGCCGGGACATTCAACGGCCGCCGCTGGCCGTCGATGGGCCCACCGAAGTACGCCGCGCCGCCCAGGCGTTCAACGCCATGCAACAGCGGCTGATCGCCAATATCGCCGAACGTACGCGCTTCCTTGCGGCGATTTCCCACGACCTGCGGTCACCCATCACACGCCTGCGGTTACGTACGGAAATGCTCGACGACAACCGCACCAAGGAGCGTTTTCGCAGCGACCTGGAAGAAATGGAGCACATGGTTTCCAGCACACTGGATTTTGTCAGCAGCGGCGAAATCAACGAGAAGCGCCAGAACATCGACATCAACGCCTTGCTGCAGAGCTTGCAGGCGGATCTGCAGGATGTGGGTGAGACGGTCACGATAGAAGGGCGGGCCAAGCAGCCACTGCCGGGGTATGCCCGCAGTCTCAAGCGGTGCGTGCAGAACCTGCTGGAGAACGCGGTGCGTTATGGCAGCGAAGTGGTGGTGCGGGTTGAGGACAGGGCGGACAGCTTGAAGATCGTCATCAGCGACCGTGGGCCGGGGATTCCCCAAGAACAGCTGGAACAGGTGATGGAGCCGTTTTACCGGGTGGAAGGCTCACGTAATGTGGAAACCGGCGGGTACGGGCTTGGGTTAAGCATCGCGCATACGATTGCCAGTGCCCATGACGGGCGGTTGAGCTTGAGCAATCGGGAACGCGGGGGATTGGAGGTGGTGTTGCAGTTTCAACGCAAATCCCAGCCTTGAAGTGCAGG
>NZ_JAXCIS010000080.1:0-18298 GCF_034044025.1 Pseudomonas sp. SED1 | reverse complement strand
CAAGCCCACTCACCACAGGACAAGCCCCCTCGCCACAAAGGTTCCCTCACCACAGGGCAACCCCACTCACCACAGACAAGCCCCCTAATCCCGGATCAGGCTGGGATCAACGAGGCGCGGTAGAACGGCAGAATCAAATCCCGAGTCAGCGGCGCAAGCTGCAAATCGCCGTCGCCGGCCGGGTCGATCCAGCGCACTTCTTCAATCTCGGCAGCCGGTGTCACCGCCACGTCGATGTGCACCTGGAACAACTCGGCCTGCACCACAAACCCCGGCTCATTCGCCGCCGGGGCCGAAAACTGGCCCAGGTACACCGCTGCCGCCGGGTCAATCCGCAGGCCCAGTTCTTCGTGCAGCTCACGGACCAGAGCCTCGGCAGGTTGCTCACCGGCGTCGATTTTGCCGCCTGGCTGCATGAAGGCCTGGGTGCCGCGCTTGCGTACCAGCAGGGTCTGGCCGTCGCTGCCGATCAACAGGGCGGCGGCGATGCGAATGGTGGAGGTCATGGAAAGGTTGCCTTGAATACAAAGGTGCAAGGATCCCATGAACCAGCCTCAACCCGAAAGCAGCGCTTCATCCGGCTCCTTGATAAACACGCTGTACTTCGCGCCTTCCATGGCCTCAAACGCAATCAGTTTGTCCACCAGCGGCAGGTTCAACACCTTGCCGGCGTTGAGCAGCAGCATGCCGTTGTCGGCGTTTAGGTTGCGCGCCAGCACCATGCCTTCGGCCAGTTCGCGGGTAGTCAGGACTTTCACCGTAGGATCGCCCAGGGTCACGTCGCTGAGGAACGCGGCGCAGGCCTGGATGAAGTCCTCCACCATCTCCGGGTCGTACAGGCGCCCGGCGTATTTGCGGATGTAGAGCAGCGCTTCATCGCTGTTCATCTGCCGCTCGAGGATCAAGCCGCGTTGCAATTCGATGAAATCCACCGCCAGTTTCAACAGGCGCGAGCCCTCAGGAATTGCGTCGCCCTTGAGGTGGTCGGGAAAGCCAGTGCCGTCCCAGCGTTCCTGGTGATGGCGGATCAAGCGTGCCGCGTCTTTCATCGGTTCGAGGGTCATCAGCAACGATTCGCTCTGGGTCGGATACGCCCGATAACGCTCACGGTCGGTGCTGTGCAGCAGGTCGCTGGGAGAGACCATCATGCTGTCGCTCCAGCTTAACTTGCCGATGTTGTAGAGCGCGGCAGCCATGGTCAGGTCGCGTGCGCTGGCTTCGTCCATGGGCTGGAACTTGCAGTACACGCGGATCAGTTCGATCAGTTGGCGGTTGGTCTGTTTTTCCTTGGGCAGCCGCAGGTTGGCCAGCAGCGAAAACACCTCGGTGCCGGTTACGTAGCTGCGTTTGAGTTCATCGTAGGCCAGGTCGAGCATGTCGGCGGTCTGCTGCAGCTCGGAGGTGCGCGCCACCACGCGTTTTTCCAGGGTGGCATTAAGGGCTTTCAACTGGTCGTTCTGCTCCCGGATCAGTTGCTCAAGGCGCAGCCGCTCGCGCTCGGAATGCTGGTGCTCCAGGGACTGGCGCAGGGTCAGGAGCATTTCCTCGTCATTCCAGGGTTTGCTGATATAGCGGTGGATCTGCCCTTCATTGATCGCCTTGATCATCATGCTCATGTCGGCGTAGCCGGTCAGCAGGATGCGCGTGGTGGCCGGGTACAGCCGGTGGGTCTCGGCCAGCAGCATCGCGCCGTCCATGGCCGGCATGCGGGCGTCGGTCATGACCAGGTCGATGGGCCGCGCGGCCATGATTTCGAGGGCCTGGGCGCCACTGCCGGCCAGCAGCACGTCATAGGGTTGGCCTCGCAGCAAACGGCGCAGGCTATTGAGGATCGACTCTTCGTCGTCGACCAGCAAAATCGTGGGGGTGTAGGGGGCAGTCGTAGCAAGTTGCTCGTCCATGGCGACACCTCCTTTCAATGACACAAAATTGCACCATTGCGCGCCCGTCGTCATCAATCGCTGTACTTGCTGGAGCATTGAGCGCTAGATGAATGCGGGGTTACTGGCGTTGATTTGACGCCAACTGGCCGACTTATTCAAGGGAGCCAACTATGCTTGTGGCAAGAAGCCCATGACCGCCCCTGTTTACCGATGCACTTAAGGTAAGGAAGCCATATGCGCCAGAATATGCAGTTGAGCGCGTCCCGGAACCGCTCGTGAACCCGCGCTCCGCGAGGGCCAACCGGCGGATCCTGATCGTCGACGACACCGCGTCGATCCACGAAGACTTCCGCAAGATCCTCGAAGCCGACCCCAACGGCGGCCAATCCCTGGACAGCATCGAAGAGACCCTGTTCGGTACCGCCCCGGCCGCACGCCAGACGTTCCTGCTGGACTCGGCCTACCAAGGCCAGGAAGCGCTGGACCTGGTGACCAAGGCCTTGGCCGCCAACACTCCCTACGCCCTGGTCTTCATCGACATGCGCATGCCGCCGGGCTGGGACGGGCTGGAGACCATCGAGCAACTGTGGGCTGTCGACCCCCACCTGCAAATCGCCTTGTGCACGGCCTACTCCGACTATTCCTTCGAAGCCATCGAAGCGCGCCTCAAATACGACGACCAACTGCTGATCCTGAAAAAACCCTTCGACAACCTCGAAATCCGCCAGATGGCCAGTGCCCTGACCTGGAAATGGCAGCTTGCACAGGATGCTGCCCTCAAGCTGATGGGCCTGGAGCGTACGGTGGAGGAACGGGTGCAGGAACTGCTCAAGGTCTCGCACCTGCTGCAATACGACGCCCTCACCGACCTGCCCAACAGCACGCTGCTGGGGGACCGGCTGACCCAGGCCATCGCCGCTTGCCGGCGCCATGACACCCAGTTGGCGGTGATGTTTATCGGCCTGGACCGCTTCAAGCGCATCAATAACGCTCTGGGCCACCCGGTGGGTGATGAAGTGCTCAAGCAAGTCAGCCAAAGCCTGGTGGCGACGGTGCGCGAGTCAGACTCGGTATTTCGCTACGGCTCCGACGAGTTCGTGCTGATCCTCAACGACGTTCATCATCCTCAGCAAACCCAGCACATCGCTGAAAAAATCCTCAAGGCCGTCAGTCACATCCGCTACGTCGCCGGCCACGACCTGAGCGTCACCGCCAGCCTGGGCATCAGCATTTACCCCAACGACAGCTTCAGCGCCGTGGAATTGATCAAGAAAGCCGAAACTGCCATGCACGCCGCCAAGGATCATGGCCCGAATGACTTCAGCTTTTTCATCGATGACATGAACCGCCGCGCCCAGGAACAGCAAAGCCTGGAGACCGCGATTCGGCTGGCCCTGCAACGCAACGAGTTTATGCTGCACTACCAGCCGAAACTGAACTTGAGCAGTGGGCAAATCGTCGGTGCGGAAGCCCTGATTCGCTGGTACCAGCCCGGTCACGGCTGGATCTACCCGTCGGTCTTTATCCCGGTGGCCGAGGACAGCGGCCTGATCGTGCTCCTGAGCCAATGGGTGCTGGGCCAGGCCTGCGAGCAAGCGCAAGCCTGGCAGGCAGCCGGCCTGGCTCCGATCTGTATTTCAGTGAACATCTCGGCCATCGATTTTCGCCAGCGGGATTTTATCGCCAACCTGGCCGCCATCCTCGAGCGCACCAACCTCGCGCCGGGCTTGCTGGAGCTGGAGATTACCGAAAGTGTGCTGATGCAAAACGTCGAAGACACCCTGGTGACCTTACGGGCGATCAAGTCCATGGGGGTACGCCTGGCGGTGGATGACTTCGGCACCGGCTATTCCAGCCTCAGCTACCTGCGGCGGTTTCCGATTGATGTGCTGAAAATCGATCAGTCGTTCATTCGTGGCTTGAGTAAAAACACCCAGGACGCGCAACTGATCAGCGCGATTATCAGCTTGGGTAAAAGCCTGGACCTGAACATCATTGCCGAAGGCGTGGAGACCGTTGAGCAACTGAACTTCCTCAAGGCCCACCAGTGTGAAGAAGGACAGGGCTTCCTGTTCAGCAAGGCGGTGGCCGCCGATGAATTCGCCCAGTTCATGCAAGCCGGGCGACGCACCCTGATGCCCAGCCAATAACGTTCTGCCCCAAGGAATCATCGCTTGAGCGACGCCACGCCACGCTACGTTCACCGGTCTTCACGGGCGCCCGGGCTCGCCACGCTGTTTTGGCTGGCGACCTGCCTGCCGGTGATGGCCGCGCCGCTGGACGAACCACTCAAGTCGCTGCCGCCAATACCGCAACTGGATCCGGCAACGGTGGAGCTGGGGCGCCAGTTGTTCAATGAAACACAACTGTCGGTCAACAACACCAAGTCCTGCGCCAGCTGCCATGACCTGCAAACCGGCGGCGTCGACAATCAGCCGTTTTCCCTGGGGTTCGACGGCAAGCCGGTGGCGCTCAACACCCCGACCGTGTTCAACGCCAGCCTGAACTTCAAGCAATTCTGGAACGCACGGGTCGACACCCTGGAGGCACAGGTCGAACAAGTGGTCACCAGCCCCATGGAAATGGGCAACGACTGGAAAACCGTGATCCAAACCTTGTCGGCACTTCCTCACTACCAGGCGACGTTCCGGCAGATTTACCCCGACGGCATCACGCCCGCCACTGTGCAAAATGCCCTGGCGACCTATGAACGTACCCTGCTCACGCCCAATTCGCGCTTCGACCAATACCTGCAAGGCAACACCGACATCCTCACCCTCAAGGAAAAATACGGCTACCAGCGCTTCAAGGAGTACGGCTGCATCGCCTGCCACCAGGGCGCCAATATCGGCGGCAACATGTACCAGAAATTCGGCGTGATGGATGACTACTTCAAGGCCCGTGGCAACCCCACCGAAGCCGACCTGGGACGCTACCTGCTGACCAAGGACGAGGAAGACCGCAACGTGTTCAAGGTGCCCAGCCTGCGCAATGTGGCGGTCACCGCCCCGTACTTTCACGACGCTTCGGCCAAGACCCTCGAAGAAGCCGTCGACGTGATGTTCAAGTACCAGCTGGGGCGCATTCCCTCGGCTGAAGACAAGACCTTGATCGTGCTGTTCCTGAAAACCCTGACCGGCGAATGGGCAGGCAAACCACTATGAGGCTCTCCCGCCGCGCCACCCAATTCATGCTCAGCGCCATGACCCTGATACTCGCCTCGACTTTGGTATTCCTGTACCTCAAGTCATCGAGCGACAAGACCAGCACCTACACCGAATCCCGCGACCTGATCCGCGAAATCAAGCAACTGAACTCACAATGGGACAGTGAAGTACTCAAGGCCCGGATTGCCCTGACCCACAACTACGACCCACTGGTCGCGCCCCTCACCGAGATGAACCGCCTGTGGGTCAGCCTTGAGCAGCGCGAATCGCAGCACCGTCACGAAGACCCCGCCCGCTGGCAGGCCGGCCAGGACGCCTATCGCCAGGCGATCGACGAAAAAGCCCGGCTGGTGGACCAGTTCAAGTCCCATAACGCCGTGCTGCGCAACTCCCTGGCCTTCCTGCCCACCGCCGAAGACGATATCCAGGCGCAGTTCCTGGCACTCACCAACGCCGACAAACTGCTCCAGCAAAGCATCGCCACCGACACCTACGACGTGCTCCTGAGCAGCCTCGAATTCGCCCAGGTGACCAGCGACGACAAGGCCGCCGACATTCTGGTGGGCCTGAACACGCTGGCGATCAATAAACTGAGCCTGCCCGAGTCGTTCCAGGTGCCGGTGGAAATTCTCAGCAATCACATTGCGCTGATCCTGCGGGAACAACCCTTGGTCAACGACCTGCTCGAACGCATCGCCGCCGTGCCGCTGGCCGAACGCCTGGACGACCTCACCAACCAGCTCAATCAGGACCAGACCGCGTCTGACCTGCTCGACCAGAAATACCATCGCTACCTGCTGGTGTTTTCCACCTTGCTGGTGGCACTGCTGCTGTACTTGGCGATTCGCCTGTTGCGCAGTTTCGCCGAGATCAACCGGGTCAACCGGGCCTTGCATGTGGTCAACGAAAGCCTTGAGCAACGTGTCGAGGAACGTACCCGGGAACTCAAGGATGCCCAAAGTGAACTCATGGACAGCGCCCGCCAGGCCGGCATGGCGGAAATTGCGACTAACGTGCTGCACAACGTCGGCAACGTGCTCAACAGCGTGAATATCTCGGCCGAGCTGGTGACGCGCAAGCTGCGCACCAGCAAGGCGTTGGGGCTGGGCAAGGCCATGCAATTGATCAATGAACACCGCCGCGACCTGGGCACCTTCCTCACCGAGGATGAAAAAGGCAAGCTGCTGCCCGATTACCTGAACCAGTTGGTCGAAGCCATCGCCACTGAACAGCAGGGCCTCACCGAGGAACTGGCGCAACTGAGCAAAAGCGTCGACCACATCAAGGATATTGTTTCCACCCAGCAGTCCTACGCCGGCGCATCCACGCTGCTGGAGCCGGTGCATATCAGCGCGTTGATGGAAGATGCCCTGCGCATGAATTCCGGGGCCCTGAGCCGCCACCATGTGACGGTGGTCAAGGACTACCACGACGTCCCCGAGATCATGGCCGACAAGCATCGGTTGCTGCTGATCCTGGTGAACCTGATCAGCAACGCCAAGTACGCCATGTCCAACCTCACCGATCGCACCCGGAAAATGACCCTGACGGTAATGCCGTTGGACGACGGGACCTTGCAGATCAGCGTCAAGGACGAAGGCGAAGGCATACCCGCGGAAAACATGACGCGAATCTTCACCCACGGTTTTACCACCCGCAAGGAAGGCCACGGCTTTGGCCTGCACAGCTGCGCCCTGGCCGCCCTGGAAATGAAGGGCCGCCTCACCGCCCACAGCGACGGCCCGGGCAAAGGCGCGCTGTTCACCCTGCATATTCCACTGGAACCCGCACGGACATGAGCATGAATCAAGCACCCAACCGGCGCATTTTATTGATCGATGACACCCCGTCGATTCATGAAGACTTTCGCAAGATTCTGATGCCGCCCGTGGACGCGAACCTGGAACTGGACGAGATGGAAACGGCCCTGTTTGGCGCCAGCGTCAAACCCCAGGCCCAGGCTTTTGAACTGGATTCGGCCTACGGCGGAAAGGAAGGATTGCAGCTGCTGTGCCAGGCCACGCAACAAGAGCGCCCCTACGCCCTGGCCTTTGTCGACATGCGTATGCCCCAGGGCTGGGACGGCGCGCAAACCATCGAAGAATTATGGAAAGTCGACCCGCAACTGCAAGTGGTGGTGTGCACCGCCTACTCCGATTACTCCTGGGAAGAACTGCTGTTTCGCCTGCAGGCCCATGACCGTCTGCTGATCCTGAAAAAGCCTTTCGACAACATCGAAGTCCAACAGATGGCCAACACCCTCGCCGCCAAATGGGACATGGCCCGGCGTGCGTCCCTGCAAACCAGTCACCTGGAACATCTGGTGGAGCAACGCACCCAGGCGTTGACCTTGGCCAGCCAGGCGCTGCAGCTGGAAATCGATGAACGCAAGCAACTGGAAAGCCAATTGGTGCAGTCGGAAAAGCTCGCGTCCCTGGGCCAGCTCGCAGCGGGGGTGGCCCATGAAATCAACAACCCGGTGGGGTTCATCTCCTCCAACCTGAGCACCCTGGACGGCTACTTCAAACAGTTGCAGCAGATGCTCGACGCCTATCGGCAGGCCGAAGAAGCCCTCGCACCCGGCGAATGCCTGACGCAATTGCAAAGCCTGCGCAAGGCCTTGGACCTGGAGTTTCTCAAGGAGGACATCCCGATTCTGATTCTCGAATCCAAGGATGGTATTGGTCGCGTGGCGCAGATCGTCAAGGACCTGAAGGATTTCTCGCGGGTCGACAACGACGAGAAATGGCAGTGGGCAAACCTGCAACACGGCATCGACTCAACCCTGAATATCGTCGCCAGCGAACTCAAGTACAAGGCCGATGTGGTCAAGCATTTCCAGGTGCTGCCAGACATTGAATGCCTGGCCTCGCAGCTCAATCAGGTGGTGATGAACCTGGTGATCAACGCCGCCCAGGCGATGGGCCCGGAACGCGGCACCATCACCCTCAGCAATGGCGTGGAGGGCGACAAGGTCTGGCTGGAAGTGGCGGACACCGGCTGCGGAATCGCGCCGGAGAGCGTGCAGAAAATCTTCGATCCGTTCTTCACCACCAAGCCGGTGGGCGAAGGGACGGGGTTGGGGTTGTCACTGTCGTATGGGATTGTGAAGAAGCATCACGGGACTATTTCTGTGAACAGCGAAGTCGGCAAAGGCACGACGTTTCGGGTGGTGTTGCCGATTCGCCAGACGACAGATCCCCTGTAAAGGCAAACCTCTACAGGGGACAGGCTCAGGCTTCGGCGTTCTTCGGGCTCGAACCAAACGACGCAAACCGCTTGTTGAAGCCGGCGATGCGGCCTTCGGATTGGGTCTTGCGCTGCTGGCCGGTGTACACCGGGTGTGAGGCGCTGGACACGTCGAGGAGCACGTAAGGGTAGGTGTTGCCGTCGCTGTGTTTTTGCGTGCGGTCGGTGTCCACGGTGGAACCGATCAGGAAGAAAACGTCGGCGGCGGTGTCATGGAACAACACGGTGCGATAGTCGGGGTGGATACCAGGTTTCATAAGGCCTCCGGGGCGTCTGGGTGAACATCGAGTGTTATACAGTAACACAAATGACGCACCAAAACGAGAACCGATTGCAATAAGAATAGACCCCGAACTTCTATGCGGCTTCCTGGAAGTCCATTTCCGGTGGCTGTTGGGAGAAACCCCGCGTCAGGAAACCCAGGTATACCAGGCCAATCGCCAACCAACTCAGGCCCAGGTAGATCGCCAGGTGATCCAGGCTGACCATCAACCACAAATCCGCCACCAGGCCGATGATCGGGAACACCAGGAACAACACAAGCTCCCGCAACCCGCGCTGCTTCGCGCCGATCCAGTAGTGGAAGATCACCGACAGGTTCACCAGGCTGAAAGCCAGGAACGCGCCGAAGTTGATGAACGAGGTGGAGGTGGTGACGTCCAGCTTCAGTGCCAGCAAGGCGACCACCGCGCACAGCAGGATGCTGTTCACCGGCGTGCCGAAGCGTGCATGCAAGGTGCCGAAGAACGATTTGGGCAACACCCCGTCGCGGCCCATCGCAAACAGCAAGCGCGAACCACTGGCCTGGGCCGACAAACCCGAGGCGAACTGGCCGACGATCAGGCCGATCAGGAAGATCGACACGAACAGGTCGCCGCCAATGTTGCGGGCAATCTCGTAGGCTGCGGAATCCACGTCGGTAAATTCGAACGATGGATGGGCGATCTGCACGAAGTACGACACACCGACAAAGATCAGCCCGCCGATCAGGGTGATCAGCATGATCGCCCGGGGAATGGTGCGGCGAGGGTCGCGGGTTTCTTCGGTCAGGGTGCTGACCGCATCAAAGCCCAGGAACGAATAGCAGGCGATCGCCGCGCCGCTCATGATCAACGGCATTTGCATCTGGCCGTTGAAGAACGGAGTGACGGTCCACAGCGGCTTGCTCGCATCACCGCCGATGTAGTGGATGCACAGCGCGACGAAGGCGATCAGCACCAGGAACTGCACCAGCATCAGCAAGGCGTTGATGCCGTTGGCGAGTTTCAGGCCAATGATGTTGATCACGCTGGTGACCCCGATAAACGCCAGTACCCAGACCCATTGCGGCACCGCCGGGAAGGCCGAATGCAGGTAGGCTGCGCCGATCAGCCAGATGGCCATCGGCAGGAACAGGTAGTCGAGCAACACCGCCCACCCGGCGATAAACCCGAGCTTGGGGCTGATGGCCTTGCGCACGTAGCTGTAGGCGGAACCGGCCACCGGGAACGCCGAGGCCATACGGCCGTAGCTCATGGCGGTGAAGAACATCGCCACCAGCGCGGCCAGGTAAGCGGCCGGGACCATCCCGGCGGTGGATTGCGCCAGGATACCGAAGGTGCCCAGGACAATGATCGGTGTCATATAGGCGATGCCAAACAGCACCACCGACCCTAACGACAGGGTGCGTTGCAAACGAGCCATGAGCGATTCTCCGCGCGATTATTAGATTTATGGCAGAACTGAAGTCGGTGCAGCAGGAGCAATAATTTTTATGGTTAGAACAGTTTTGAAATGAAGTGCAGCTTCCTGTGGTGAGTGCAGCTTCTGTGGCGAGGGGGCTTGTCCCCCGTTGGGCTGCGAAGCGGCCCCAAGAAAAAGCGGGAGCGCTTCGCACTCCAACGGGGGACAAGCCCCCTCGCCACAGGACAACCCCCTTGCCACAACAAGCACCTTCACAACAGGAATCGGGGTCAGGGTTTCGGGATCAACAACTCCCGCGCCCCGTCCTCGCGCTCAATCACCTCCCCCGGCAATTTCAAGCGCTGGTCATCCAGGTAGCGATAGTCCTGTCGCGCCGCCGCCAGTTGCCCCAGGTCCAGTTCAACGCTGAACTGCCCTTCCTCGCGCCCGGCTTCAAACAGCAACGTGCCAAACGGGTCCACCAATGCACTGCCACCGGCGAACATCAGGCCGTCATCGCCCTCTTCCACCCGGTTGACCATCAGCGCAAACGCCTGGTTTTCCTGGGCGCGGGCCATGATCGCGGTGCGGTGGGTGGGGCCGTACGGGTCCATGTTGCCGTTGGTGACGATCAACACTTCAGCGCCCAACTGCGCCAGGGCGCGGGCGGTTTCCGGGAATTCGATGTCGTAGCAGATCAACAGGCCCACGCGCACGCCGTTCCACTCGCAGGTGGCGTAGCGATCGCCCGGGGTGAACACGCCGCGGTCCGAGGCCCACAAGTGGGTCTTGCGATAACGCAGGGCGATGCCGTCCGGGGTGATCATCAAGGTGGTGTTATAGAACTGGCCGGCGTCGTTCTCGGCCATGCCGATGACAACCGCGATATTGCGCGCGCGCGCCGCCTGGATAATCGCCTGGACGGCGGGGCCTTCCACCGGCTCGGCCACATCGGCCACGGTGTCGGCGGTCGGGAAGCCCATCAGGTGGGTTTCCGGGAATACGACCAATTGGGTATCCGCCGCACACGCAGCAATTGCCGCCAACGCGCGCTCAAGGTTGTAAGCTGTGCCGTTATCGCGGCCTGCCAGCTGGGCAAATTCGACCTTCATGGTGATTCCTTGTTCTTTATCTGTGGCGCAGTATGCGCAGCCGCGAACACTCGGGAAATTACGCAGCCGGGTTAACCCTATGGGGGTAGATGCATGACATTGTCGCTGGAAGACATCGCCTGGCACCGTTCGGTGGGGCAAATGATAGACGCCCTGGACCAGCCGAATTTCTGGACGCAGCTGGTCCGGTTGCTGGACCAATATGTGCCGTTCGACAGTTGGGTGGTACTGCTGTTCAGCAGCGAGCACAAGCCCCTGGTGTTCGCCGAATGCCCGGGCCAGGACGGTGAGCCGGACCATCTGTTCCAGGATTACCTCAACGGTTTATACCTGCTCGACCCCTTCTACATCGCCAGCCGCGAGCACTCGCGCACCGGGCTGTTTCGCCTGGCAGAAGTGGCCCCGGAGCATTTCGAGCTGACCGAGTACTACCAGCGCTACTTCCGGTTGAACGTGGTGGCCGATGAAATCCAGTTCAATTGCCAGCAGCCGGACGGGCGAACCTTATGCCTGTCCCTGGGCTCCAAACAGCGCTTTGACCCGCAGCAGATTGCCCTGCTGTCGCTGATCCAGCCGTGGGTATTGAGCTTGCTGCGCCAACGCCTGCCCCATGAACTCAACCAGGTAAGCGCCCCGGAGCCGCCGATCCACAACGATGGCTGGGGCGCGCAACTCACCGCGCGGGAGCTGGATGTGGGCCGTTTGATGCTCAGTGGTTGCTCCAGCAAGGAAATCGCTCGTAAGCTGGAAATCTCTGTTGAAACCGTGAAAGTCCATAAAAAGCACATGTACAGCAAGCTAGGGATCAAATCCCAGTCGGAGCTGTTCTCGATTTTTCTGCAGGCGCAAAACGCCTGATCGAGCCCTGTAGAAGCGAGCTTGCTCGCGAAAAACGTCAATGCACCGCGGTCATCCAGACAACCCGCGCTATCGTTAACGACCTTCGCGAGCAAGCTTGCTGCTACAGGATAAAAACTAAGGAACCCTGTATGAGCCTGTCCTTGTTAAGCCGTTACGCGTTCTTTGCCGTCTGCGTCATTTTCACCCTCGCCAGCATGCCGTTTATCGAACACGAATGGCTGTGGCCGATCGCGATGGTCACCGGCATTCTCAGCCTGATCGGCATTTTCGACCTGCTGCAAAGCCCCCACGCGGTGCGCCGCAACTACCCGATCCTGGGTAATATCCGTTACCTGGTGGAAGGTATCCGTCCGGAAATCCGCCAATACCTGCTGGAATCCGACAGCGACGCCCTGCCCTTTTCCCGGGCCCAGCGCTCGCTGGTCTATTCCCGCGCCAAGAACGAAAGCGCCGACAAACCCTTCGGCACGCTGATCGACGTGTACCAGTCCGGCTTTGAGTTTATCGGCCACTCCATGCGCCCTGCGCCGTTGAGCGACCCCAGCGCGTTTCGCGTGATCGTCGGCGGCCCGCAGTGCACACAGCCGTACTCGGCCTCGGTGTTCAACATCTCGGCCATGAGCTTCGGCTCGTTGAGCGCCAACGCGATTCGCGCCCTCAACCAGGGTGCCAAGCTCGGCAATTTCGCCCACGACACTGGAGAAGGCAGCATCAGCCCGTATCACCGGGAAAACGGCGGCGACCTGACCTGGGAACTGGGCAGCGGCTACTTCGGTTGCCGCACCAGCGCCGGCCTTTTCGACCCGGAACGTTTCGCGGTGCAGGCGCAGAACCCGCAAGTGCGGATGATCGAAATCAAGATGAGCCAAGGCGCCAAACCGGGCCACGGCGGGATCCTGCCCAAGCACAAGGTCACCAGGGAAATCGCCGAGACCCGCGGCATCATGATGGGCGAAGACTGCATCTCGCCGTCGCGCCACAGTGCGTTTTCCACCCCGATCGAAATGATGCAGTTCATCGCCCAACTGCGAGAGCTGTCGGGCGGCAAACCGGTGGGCTTCAAGTTCTGCCTGGGCCACCCGTGGGAATTCATGGGCATCGCCAAGGCCATGCTCGAAACGGGCATCCTCCCGGACTTCATCGTGGTGGACGGCAAGGAAGGCGGCACCGGAGCCGCGCCCGTGGAGTTCACCGACCATATCGGCGTGCCGCTGCGCGAAGGCCTGCTGTTCGTGCACAACACCCTGGTGGGCTTGAACCTGCGGGACAAGATCAAACTCGGCGCCAGCGGCAAGATCGTCAGCGCGTTCGACATCGCCAGCGTTTTGGCCATCGGTGCCGACTGGGCCAACTCGGCGCGGGGTTTCATGTTCGCCATTGGCTGCATCCAGTCGCAAAGCTGCCACACCAACAAATGCCCGACCGGCGTAGCCACCCAGGACCCACTGCGCCAACGCGCACTGGTGGTGCCGGACAAGGCCCAGCGCGTGTTCAACTTCCACCGCAACACCCTGAAGGCACTGGCCGAAATGCTCGCCGCCGCCGGTCTCGATCACCCGTCGCAACTGTCGGCCAAGCACTTGGTGCGGCGCATGTCGGCCACCGAGATCAAGTTGTTCTCGCAGCTGCATGTGTTCCTCAAGCCAGGTGAGTTGCTCACCGGCGAAGTGAACGGCGAGTTTTATTCGCGCATGTGGCAGATGGCGCGGGCGGACAGTTTTGAGCCGAATGAAATAGCGGCGGCTTAATCCTTTTAACGGAACGATACGATGCTGAAAGTCATTGCCGAAGACTTCATCAAACCCGAACACCTCGACACCGTGCGCCCGTGGTACGCCGAACTGGTAGAGAAAACCCGCCAGGAACCGCTGTGCATTGCCTACGACCTGTTCGTCGACCAGAAAAACCCCGGGCACTTTATCTTTATCGAGCAATGGCCCGACCAGGCCGCGCTGGATGCGCACTGCCAGACGGAACACTTCACCCGTCTGGTGCCGCAGATCAACCAATATGAAGCCAAACCCTGCCGGGTTTTGCTGATGGACGCGTTCTAAACCATCCCCTTTCCCGCTGAACCGGACCACCGAACGGCATCGTTGAAACAAGGAGCTTCACCATGCCGTTACTGGATTTCACCGCCATCGCCACACAACTGCCGGACACCTGGAAATCCACCCGCCTGGGCCAGGTCGGCCCGGCGCGGATCAAGGTGTTGCGTATGGACGCGCAGGCCTATGAAGAAGAAACCCACGACTACAACGAAGGCCTATTGGTGATCGACGGCCGTTTGCGCCTGTCCATCGGCGAGGAGGCCATCGACGTCGGCGCCGGGCAGATGTACCTGGTGGAAGCCGGTATTGCCCACGCGGTGCTGCCTGGCAGCCACGGCACGCTGGTGATCATCGACGTTTAAACGAAGCGATGAGACATTCAGCAAAAAACTCAGCTTTGCAATTGCTTACAAATACCGCCAACCTGCGCCCGCCCGACGTACGGCTCGACTGAAGCCGTCGTCCACTTGTCATTACTAAACCCCTTGTTCAAGAGCCCGCTGCCATGTTGAACGGACGCGACCCGCGCATCGATTTTTTTCGGGGCCTGGCGTTGATCTTTATTTTCTGGGATCACGTGCCCCACAACCCTCTGGGCCAGATCACCCTGCGCAACTTCGGTTTCAGCGACGCGGCGGAAGTCTTCGTGTTCCTGGCCGGTTATGCGGCAGTGCTGGCCTACGGCAAGATCCTGCAGCGCGACGGTTATCTGATCGCCTGCGTGAAGATTTGGCGGCGCACCTGGGTGCTGTACGTGGTGCACATCTTCCTGCTGGCAATGCTGATGGGCATCGTGTTCTTCGCCAACAGCCATGTGGAAACCCGCGACCTCGTTGAAGAGATGGGCCTGACGCACTTCGTCACCCATCCCCAGCAAGCCCTGATGGATGAACTGCTGCTGCGCTTCAAGCCCAACCTGATGGACCCGCTGCCGCTGTACATCGTGCTGCTGGGCTGCCTGCCGCTGGTGTTGCCGTTACTCTTGCGCAAGACCTGGGCGGTGGTGGCTGTTTCGCTGGCGGTGTACTTGCTGGCCCCGCACCTGGGCTGGAACCTGGCGGCGATTGCCGACGGCGTGTGGTACTTCAATCCGGTGACCTGGCAGTTGCTGTTTGTGCTGGGCGGCGCGGCGGCGATTCATGCCGGGCAACCACGTCCCGTCGAAACCCGACGCCTGCTGCGTCAGCCGCTGTTCGTCGCTGCGGCGGCATATGCGCTGGTGGCGGGGGTTCTCACGCTCTCGTGGCGCTGGCCGGAAATCCACGATGCGCTGATGCCGTCGGCACTCAGTGACCTGTTGTACCCCATCAGCAAAACCGACCTGTCGCCGGTGCGTCTGCTGCATTTTCTGGCCCTGGCCTATGTCACTGCCAAGCTGTTACCCGGCCACGCCTGGACGCAAAACTGGCTGGCGCAGCAAACCTGCCGCATGGGCCGCTACTCCCTGGAGGTGTTCTGCCTGGGGGTGCTGCTGGCACCGCTGGCGGACATGATCAATGCGATCACCGGCGATGCCTTCGCCATGCAAATCTTCACCGCATTGGTAGGCGCCGGGCTGATGGCGCTGCTGGGGGCCTGGCTGGATTTGAACAAACGGCTCACCCAACCGGCACCTCCCGCCACCGCCTGAAAAACAAAAAGCCCCGAAAGGGGCTTTTTGTTGAGCGCAGGACTATCAGCTCGCCGTACGTGCTGCCGCTTGGGTCGGCTGCAACTTGAACACGTAGAACAACACCGTCAGCATCACCAGGAACGCCGGGCCGACATACAGCGCCACGCGGGTATCCGGGAAGTACGCCATCAAGCCCACCACCAGCACCAGAAACGCCAGCGCCAGATACGAACTGACCGGGTACAGCCACATGCGGTATTTGAGGCCGTCACGTTCGGCCTGGGTCAGGCTCTTGCGGAACTTGAGCTGGGCCAGGAGGATCATCAGCCAGGTCCAGATCGCGCCGAAGGTGGCGATCGACGTCACCCAGACGAAGACTTTTTCCGGGACCATGTAGTTGAGCAGCACGCCCAGCAACAGCACGAAGATCGACAGCAGCAGCGCCTTGCGTGGCACGCCGTTGCTCGACGTGGTGCCGAATGTGGCCGGAGCCTGCCCGTTCTGCGCCAGGCTGTAGAGCATGCGCCCGGTGCTGAAGATGCCGCCGTTGCACGACGACAATGCCGCGGTGATCACCACAAAGTTGATGATGCCAGCGGCAGTCTTGATGCCGAGGCGCTCAAAGGTCATCACAAACGGGCTGCCCTGGGTGCCGATTTCGTTCCACGGGTAGATCGACAGGATCACGAACAGCGCACCGACGTAGAACAGCAGAATGCGCCAGAACACCGAACCGATGGCACTGGGGATAGTCTTCTGCGGGTTCTTCGCTTCACCGGCGGTGAGGCCGATCATCTCCACGCCCAGGTAGGCGAACATCACCATTTGCAGGGACATCAACACGCCTTGCACACCGTTGGGCATAAAGCCGCCGTGGGTCCACAGGTTGGAAATCCCCAGCGCCACGCCATCGTTGCCGAAACCGAAGGCAATGATGCCGACGCCGCCGATCACCATCGCAATGATGGTGACGATCTTGATCAGCGCGAACCAGAACTCGAACTCACCGAACGCCTTGACCGCGATCAGGTTGATGGTGCCCATGCTGACCAGCGCCGCGAGGGCCCAGATCCAGCGCGGCACATCGGGGAACCACACGCCCATGTAGACGGCGACGGCGGTGATTTCCGCGACACAGGTCACCAGCCACAGGAACCAGTAGTTCCAGCCGGTGAGAAAGCCTGCCAACGGGCCGAGGTAATCCTGAGCGTTGCGGCTGAAGGAGCCGGCCACCGGGTTATGCACAGCCATCTCGCCGAGGGCGCGCATGATCACCAGGATCGCCAGGCCGCCGATGATGTAGGACAGCATGATTGCCGGGCCGGCCATTTCAATGGCCTTGGCCGAACCGAGGAACAGGCCGACACCGATACAGGCGCCGAGGGCCATCAGGCGAATATGCCGTTCGCCAAGTTCGCGTTTCAGCGGACCGCCCTGAGCGGTCTCGCCTTGGGGCAGGTGATTGCCAGCGGGCATAGGGATACAACCTCGTCTTGTTATTGGATATGAGCCACCGAGTCCGGAGCGTCATGGCGGGTCTGCCATGGCGTACCGTTTCCGGTTCACCTTTTGGGTAAAACGGTCTGGCCGGGCCAGATCAGCGGGGGTGCAGTATAAAAAGCTAAACCCAGGGGTTTTCACTCTATAAACAGCAAGATTCAGCGAGAACTCTCGGCAAAAGCGCCTTTGGCGGAGGAGCATTACCTGGTTAGCGTAGGAATCATCGCCACCAAACGGCGGCGAGTATTGCACGGTAATGGTGCAGCGTCATGCCCCTACCTTTGGCGGATTTACGGGTGGGGGAGGCTCTAGCTCGACGGTTGGGGGTTATGTGGCGGGGTTATATGTGGTGAGGGGGCTTGTCTGTGGTGAGGTGGCTTGTCTGTGGCGAGGGGGCTTGTCCCCCGTTGGGCTGCGCAGCAGCCCCGAAACCTGCCATGAGTATCTTCCTGAAGAAATGCGGTGTGTTTACTGGGGCTGCTGCGCAGCCCAACGGGGGACAAGCCCCCTCGCCACAGACAAGCCACCTCACCACAGACAAGTCCACCTCACCACAGACAAGTCCACCTCACCACAGACAAGTCCACCTCAGCCCAGACAAGCCTCCTCTCCACAACAAGCCCCAAATGCCGTCGTGGGAAACACACTGACACTGAACTGCAAGAGAGCACTCCACAGCAGCTGCTAGCTTCAATTGACTACATCCCATCAAGGAGCAACGGAATGCTTCACCAGCCCAACTCTCATCTGTTACGCCGTGGTCGGCATTCAGAATCTGGTCGTCCTTATCTGATTACCGCTGTGGTCCACAATCGGCAACCCCTGTTCAACGACTTCCATTTGGGACGACTACTGGTAGCAGAGTTCAGGAAGACCCATGAATTGGGCATGGTCGACTCTCTGGCATGGGTCGTCATGCCTGATCACTTTCATTGGCTATTTGAGCTGCAAGACAAAAAATTATCGCAAGTTGTGGGGCGTACCAAATCCCGAAGCACCCTCACCATTAATCGCGCACGCGGCAGCAAAGAGCGGTTCTGGCAACTTGGCTACCATGACCGAGCAGTGCGGACCGATGAAGACCTTCGCAAAATTGCTCGCTACATCATCGCCAACCCATTGCGAGCGGGCCTGGTCGAAAATATTGGTGACTACCCATTATGGGACGCTGCCTGGCTTTGATTTTTCCTGTGTGGAGAGG
>NZ_JAXCIS010000007.1:0-57610 GCF_034044025.1 Pseudomonas sp. SED1 | reverse complement strand
TTACTGTGCCCACTTCGAACAGGTTGTGGAGTTAGTACCGCGCATCCACGGGCTTACCCCCCTTCGGCCAATCCTTCACCTTGTCCGGGAAATCCGGACGAGGTTGTTGGGAGAAGTACGCTGCCACATCCACTGCCTCCTGATCCGACAAACCACCCTGGCCCAACGGGAATTTCTCGTGGAAGCCAATCGGCATGTTGCGTTTCACGAACGCCGCCGCCGTGTACAGCCGCGCCATCCCCGCCCCGATATTGAACGATTGCTCGCCCCACAATGGCGGGTACACCAACTCGCCATCCGCTCGCGCCAACCCTTGGCCATTGTCGCCATGGCACACCGCGCACTGCTTGGCATAGACCTGCTTGCCATTCTCCATGTCCGGCTTGATCGCAGGATCGACCTTGCCCACGCCACGCCCGGCGACTTTATCTTCGGGCTGGGTGTTGTTTTTCATCCAGTCGAAGTACGCCACCATCGCCTGCATATCCGCCGACTCCGGCGGCAGTGGCTTGCCATTCATTGAGCGACGGAAGCAGCCGTTGATGCGCTCCTCCAGGCTCACCACCTTGCCGGCCCGCGGCGCATAGCTCGGGAAGAACGCCGAGACACCCACAAACGGCGAACCGTCCGCCACGGTGCCTGCGTTGAGATGGCAACTGGTGCAGTTCAACGCATTGCCCACGTTGTTCGGCAGCAGCGCCTTGGTCTGCAGGTGCAGGCGCATGCCACGCACCACTTGATCGGCATTCGGCGCCGCCAGCAACTCCGCCAGGCGCGGGGTTTCGAACGCTGACGAATCGGTGGTGACCGGGTTGAGCTGGCCGCGCATTTTCTTCACTTGGGTAGCGCTGATGGGCGTGCCTTCGTTGCCCCAGCTGCTGCGCACAAAGCTGAGGATTTCAGCGATTTCCTGATCCGCCAACCGGGCAAACCCGGGCATGGTGTAGACCCGTGGATGAGTCGCCGTTTCAGCGGTCTCCCACCCCGTGAGGGTGATGTGCAGCAGTGAAGTCGGGTTGCTGGATGCCACGCCCGGGTTGCCGGCCAACTGCGGAAACAGCCCTTTCACCCCGCCGCCGTCGCTGCGGTGGCAGTCACTGCAAAACTGCATGTAGCCCAGGCCACCCCGGCTGGTGAACAGGTCCTTGGGCGGTGCAACAGGTTCGTGGGCTACGGCCGGCATCGGCAGGTCATCCTTGCCCGGCGGCAGGGATTTCAAATAGGTCGCGATGGCCGTCAAGTCAGCGTCAGTGAAATGCTGGGTACTGTGATGTATCACATCGGCCATGTTGCCCGAGACCGTGGCAAAGCGGTTCTGCCCGGTCTTGAGCAATTGCACGGTGTCGTCCACCGTCCACAGGTTGCGCAAGCTCAAGGCGCGCCAGTGCTCGACAGTCTCCCCGGCCAGGTAATGCCGACCGCTGCGGCCCGCATCGCTCATGGCTTTTTCCTGGAAGGCAATGCCGCGCGGGGTGTGACAGGAACCGCAGTGGCCCAGGCCCTGGACCAGGTAGGCGCCGCGGTTAAGCACTTCATCCTTTGCCGGGTCAGGCGCAAACGGCTGCTTGTCGAGGAACGCAAAGTTCCACAACGCCAGGCCCCAACGCTGGTTGAACGGGAAGCCCATCTCCGCATCCAGATTGGGTTTGTTCACCGCTTCCACGCCCTGTATCAGGTAAGCGAACAAGGCGCGCATGTCGACCTCGCTCATCTTCGCGTACGACGGGTACGGCATCGCCGGGTACAGGTTCTGCCCCGCGGGCGTCACACCTTCTCGCATCACCCGGTCGAACTGCTCAAAGGTGTACTGGCCGATGCCGGTGTCGCGGTCCGGGGTGATGTTGCTCGAATAGATCGTGCCCATTGGCGTGCTCAACTCAAGCCCGCCGGCCATTTGCGCGCCTTGCTTGGCGGTGTGGCAGGCGATGCAGTCACCCAGTTGGGCAACGTATTTGCCCTGTTCGATCAGCGTGGGGTCGGCTTCGTTGGCGTGCAGGGGAAGGGACAGACACAGCACCACCCCCACAAGGCCCAGACGTGACAGGGGAAAAATCATCGCACTATTCCTTTAATAACCCGGCCTGGGGCGGTCCCCTCGGCGCAGGTCTGCAATCGTTTTTATTGGGTCATCAGGCAGATAACCGGGGCATGGTCAGCCCCAGCTTCGTTGTAGCGGATTTTTTGCGCGTGGCCCTTGATGTAGATCAGACGGCATGTTCTACAGTGGAACTGAAATTGACTAATTGACGCGGGCATCGATGTCGGCGAGGAGAGCAAGGATGCGTTATTCACCCTTTGTGGGGCGCATTGGCGGCGAATCCGTCAGTGCCTGGGATATTCACTACGCCGCCGCCGAAGCTCAACTGCGTGGCGAAGACGTGATTGTGCTCAGTGTCGGCGACCCGGACTTCGCCACACACCGCGCGATCTGTGAAACCGCCGTGGACGCCCTGCGCGCTGGCGACACCCACTACACCCATGTGCTCGGCCGCCCAAAACTGCGGGAGGCCATCGCCGCACGGCAGAGCCTGCTGCAAGGGATTGCGGTGCACGCCGACAATATCGCCCTGGTCGCCGGCGCGCAGAATGGCCTGTTCGCGGCCTGCTTGTGCCTGTTCAGCCACGGCGATGAAGTGCTGGTGCCGGAGCCGATGTACCTGACCTACGAAGCCTGTGTCCATGCGTCGGGGGCACGCATTACCACCGTCGAACAACCAGCCGCCAACGGCTTTCGCCTGACCCGCACCGCGCTCCAAGCCGCGATTACCGACAAGACCCGGGGCATCGCCCTCGCTACACCGTGCAACCCCACCGGCAACGTCTACTGCCGCGAAGAGCTGGAAGCCGTCGCCGAAGTGGCACGCGAGCACAACCTTTGGGTGATTTGCGATGAGGTGTATGGGCAGCTCATTTATGACGATCAACACCTGAGCATCAGCGCTTTGCCGGGCATGGCCGAACGGACGGTGGTGCTCAACAGCCTGTCGAAAAGCCACGCCATGACCGGCTGGCGGGTAGGCTGGGTGGCGGGCCCGCCCACCTTGATCAGCCATCTGGAAAACTTGCTGCTGTGCATGATTTATGGCCTGCCAGGGTTTATCCAGGCGGCGGCGATCAAGGCACTGGAACTGGATGAGGCCGTGGTCAGCGATGCCCGCGCGGTGTATCGGCGCCGGCGTGATCTGGTGGTGAACGAGTTGAGTGCAATCAGCGAGCTGGACTGCCGAATCCCCCAGGCGGGCATGTTCATGCTGGTGGACGTACGCCGCACCGGGCTCACCGGCCGGGAATTCGCCTGGCAACTGTATCGCCAGACCGGCGTATCGGTGCTTGATGCCCAGGCCTTTGGCGCCAGCGCCGAAGGGTTTGTAAGGGTTTCGTTTACCGTCGCCGATGACACCCTCAAGGAAGCTTGCCGGCGCATTGCCGGCTTCGTCGAGGGGCTTGGGGCCAACGCCGTGCCTTTACGTGATCGCCGATAACGGGCATAAAACGCCTTTTGCCCCGTTCGAAGGACTGCCATGTCTCAAGGATTGACCTATCGCCAGGCCCACCTGGACGACCTGCACACCCTGTGCGTGCTGGGCCAGCCGCTGAACCGCCTGCACCACCAGGAGCGGCCCGATATCTACCGTGACGCCACCGATCAGGTGGAGCGCGACCAGTCCCATTGGCGGCCCTGCCTGACCAGCCGGGTTCAGGCGGTATTTCTTGCCGAGCAGCACGGCGTTGGTGTTGGATTTATCACCGCGCAAATCATCGAGACCGCCAGCCCGTTGTTGCAGCCGCTACGTGTTGCCAGGATCGGCTCGATCTGCGTGCTGGAGGCCCAGCGTGGCCAGGGCATTGGCCGTGAACTGATGGCGCTCGCCGAGCGCTGGGCCATCCGCCAGGGCGCCGGTGATCTGCGCCTGACCGTCTGGGCCTTCAACGAACCGGCGCAGCGGCTGTACGAGGAATTGGGCTACGAAAAACGCGCCTTCGAAATGGGCAAGCGCCTCGGTTAAATCAACCGTTGGTAAGATGCCCCTTGATGACCTGTACGTATTTCTGTACGTTTCAGCCATTAAGCGAGGACTCAATTATGGAAACTATCAACTACACCAATGCACGCGCCCATCTCTCGGACACGATGGATCGGGTAAACGAAGATCGTGCCCCTCTGTTGGTGACCCGGCAAAAAGGTGAACCGGTGGTCATGATCTCTCTCTCAGAGTTCAACGCTCTTGAAGAGACGGCCTATCTGCTGCGCTCTCCCAACAACGCGGAACGCTTGATCAAATCGATCAACAGCCTGCGAGCCGGAAAGGCCAAGCCGAGGCAGTTGATTGAAGAATGAAAATACTCTTTACGCCTGAAGGCTGGGACGACTACCTCTGGTTTCAACAAAACGACAAGGCTGGGCTCAAACGCATCAACTTACTGATCAAATCGATCCAGCGTGATCCTTTTGACGGCGTTGGCAAACCAGAACCACTCAAACATAACCTCAGTGGTTTCTGGTCCCGGCGAATCACAGCGGAACATCGTCTGGTGTACGGGATTGAGGATGGTGAAATACAGATCCTCATGTGTCGCTATCACTATTGACGCCATTTACCGTCAGGATCCTGCCTTGACCTGATCCCCCTCCCCGCTGAAAATGCGCGACGCTTTTCCCGTCTCCCCGTTTACTGAAGTAGTGAAATTTCAATGTCTGATTCCCGTACCGAAGAATCCGTAGTCGCCTTGCAGTCCAAAGCTGAATACGAAAACGCCATCAATCTTTCACAGCACGTGCCGGCGGCCAAGACCATCAGTGAAATGGTGCTGGACGCGTTCCACACCTCCAAGGAAAGCGACCAAATCCGCGAGCTGCGCGTGGCCATCCGCCAGGCCCACGATGCCTTCGACGATGACAAGGCCTACGACCTGATGGGCGAGCTCAAGCAGCTCAAGGACGCCGAAGCCGCCGACAACGCCGCCCTGGAAGACCTCAACACCAAGTTCTCCATCAGCCGCATCCTGTCCAGCTTCAAGGACGACCCGGAGTTCCAGGAGCTGGTCTACGGCCTGGCCCTCAAGGTGCTGAACCAGACCCACCAGGCCATCAGCAACCCGAGCGCCGGCAAAGGCAAGGCTTCACGGCCGAAGAAGGAAGCGGAAGTGTTCGCCATCAGCAAGGACGGCATCAGCGTCACCCTGCCGATGCGTTCGCCGCGTTCCAAGCCGAGCGTCGACCGTGAAGCGTTTGAGTTCCTTGGTTTCAGCTTTGTCGGTGAAGGTGATGAGGCTGAATTGGAAGTTGAAACCTTTGTGGATAACTCGGGCGCCGAACAGCCGCTGACGCGTAAAAGCATCATCACTGCGCTGCAGCAGCAGACTGCATTTGATGGCTACAGCATCGCCCAGCAGTAAAATCGGGTGGCCCCCTGTAGGAGCGAGCTTGCTCGCGAAAAACGTCAACGAAAACGCAGCGCGTCTGGTTTAACGCGGCGCTCTCAAGTTTTTCGCGAGCAAGCTCGCTCCTACAAGGAACTGAACACCTCGCGAAACCGCTGCATCTCATCAGCATTCCCCACGGTGACCCGCACCCACTGCGGCCAGTTTTGCCACACCCGCCCGATCTTCACGCCCTGCCCGCCCAACCGTTCGATGACCTGCTCCGCCGGCCGCCCCACATCAATCATGAAGCAGTTGCTGTGAGACGCCGTGCACGTGAATCCCCGTGCGCTCAACCAGGCCACCGTTTCATCCCGCAACCTGGTATTAAGCGCCTTGCGCGCCGGCACCAGTTGCGCATCCGCAAGGCTGGCGCGGCCGGCGAGCAAGCTGGCGGCCGCCGGCACGTTATCCCCACCAAACACCGCCAGTTGCTCCAGCAGCGCCGGATGACCGATCGCCAGCCCCAGGCGCGCACCGGCCAAGCCATAGATTTTCGAGAACGTACGCAGCACCAGCAAGTCGTCATGCTCCTTGACCCACGCCACGCAACTGGGGGCATCGCTGAACTCGATGTAAGCCTCGTCCACCAGCAAAATGCTGCCTTTGGGTTTGTTCGCCAGCGCCTGCTCGATGGCCTTGGTGGGTGTGAGGGTACCGGTGGGATTGTTCGGGTTGCAGAGGTAGATCAGGCCAGGCTGACGGTCAACGGCGAGCATCGCGGGGAGGTCATGGGCGTGGTCGGCGGTGAGGTCTACTTCGTGCACCGGGGCCTTACGCGACTCGGCGGCTTGGCGCGGTACTTCGTAGGATGGCGTGGCCATCACCAGGCTGCGGGTTTCGCTGGTAAACGCCAGCACCGCGTAACGCAACGCGGCCATGGAGCCAGCGAACACCGCCACATGCTCGTCCGAAATCCCTTGCTGTTGGGCAAACGCTTCGGCCAGGGCGTACATGTCCGGATAAGGGTAGCGCCCCGAGGCCGCAATACCGCGCTGCATCGCCTGCCGCGCGGCCGGCGAAGGACCGTAGGGGCTTTCGTTGTAGTTGAGCAGCACCTCGGGCGCCGCCACCGCGGGGCTTGCTTCAGCCCAGTCCAGGCGCCCCAGCAACGGCAAGGCCGCGCCCAGTGCGATCAGGGAACGACGACTCACGTTGACCATGATGACTTCTCCTTGTCGGCTCGCAGCTTCAGGTGCGGAATTCGCGCCCGTTCCTACAGTTGGGTATGACGAGGAAAACATCCGGTGATTTACCCGCCCAACAAAAAGCCCCGCACTTCTTACCGAAGGCGGGGCTTTTGCGTTTCTGGCTAGTTGGAATGAAAACGCCGGTTCAACGCAATCCGCTTGGCCTCCACTGCCCGCAGGTGTTGGTGGTGACGCCGCCACAACACCAGCACGATGATCAGCACCAGCAACGCCAGGCCACCGCCCCACAGCAAATACGGCATCGCCGTGATCAACAACGGCGCGTCCCCACCGCGACGCAAGCTGGTCACTCCTTCGGAACTGACGCTCAGCGCCGGGTTGCCGAAGGTTTGCAGGCTGTAGTTGGCGATGGCGGCGATTTGCGCATCGTTCAGGTCGCCGCCCAGGGCCGGCATGTTCACTGCGCCATCGGCACCTTTACGGTCGATGCCCGCAATGATTGCCATCACCAGGTTGTTGGCCTGGTTGCCGTTGAGCGCGGTGTTGAGGCTCAGGGACGGGTAGAACTTGTCAGCCGAGCCCTGCCCATCGCGACCGTGGCAGCTGGAGCAGGCCGAGTTGTAGAGGCGTGCGCCATCCAGGCCAGTGGCATCGGCCAGTGAGGCTTGATCGCCCTGGCCGGTTTCCAAAGCGCTCATGTCCACCGGCTTGACGTCGCGCACCACCCGCTCGGTCTGCCCGGGATCGCGGATCGGCGGCACGCTGCGCAGGTAGGCGGCCATGGCGTGCAGGTCGCTGTCGCTGAGGAAACGGAAGCTGTTTTCCACCGCTTCGGCCATACCGCCTGCCGCTTGGGCCTTGTCGGCGAGGTGACCGTTTTTCAGGAAGTTGACCAGGTCGTCCTCGCTCCAGTCGCCGAGGCCACTGACCTTGTCGGAGGTGATGTTGGGCGCAACCCAGCCCCCCAGTTTGGCGCCGGCCAGGTACTGGCTGTTGTCCTCGGCCATCAGGGCATTACGCGGGGTGTGGCAGGCGCCGCAGTGGGCCAGGTTGTCCACCAGGTACTGGCCGCGGCTGGTCTGTTCGGTGGCGCCGGGCTTGGGCACAAAACCCTGGCTGTCGAGGAACACCAGGTTCCAGCCGAACATCAGTTGGCGGATGTTGAACGGGAACGCCAGGTGGGTTTCCGGCACCGGCTGGTCCACGGCTTTGACGCCCTGTTGCAGGTACACGTACAAGGCGTGGATGTCGTCATCACTCATGCCCTGGTACGAGGTGTAAGGCATCGCCGGGTACAGGTGCTGGCCCTTGGCGTTGATGCCTTTGCGCAAGGCGTCCGCCAGTTGCTGCTCGGTGTAGTCGCCGATGCCGTAGGCCTTGGACGGGGTGATGTTGCTGGAGATGATCTTGCCCATGGGCGAGTCGATCACATACCCGCCGGCCAGCGGCGCGCCGCCATGCTCGGCGGTGCGGTGACAGGCTTCGCAATCGCCGGCACGGGCGACATAGGCGCCCTTCTCGATCAGCGCATCCGTATCTTCAGCGGCAAACACCGGCAACGCGGTGAGCAGCAAGGCCAGCAGCGGAAATTTAAGCAATCCCATGACCTAGACCTCCCGCGCAATGATGTCGGCCATACGGATACTCAGCGCCACGCCGGCCAGGGTCGGGTTGATGGTGCCGGAAGCCGGGATCACCCCGGTGGTGGCGAGGAACAGGTTGGCGTGGTCGTGGGTGCGGCACTCGTGGTTAACCACCGAGTCCTTGGGGTTGGCGCCCATGATCACGGTGCCCATCAGGTGGTCGCGGTTCTGGTAGCCGGTGTTGTCTTCCACCACCGTGCCACCCATCAGCTGCACAAAGTGCGCATAGTCTTCGGTGACACCGGCCTTGGCCGCCTTCACGTAATCGCCCACCTCGTAGTTGACCACCAGCATCGGAATGCCCAGGGCGTCCTTGCGCGTGCGACTCGGGCGCACGGTGTTGGTCGAAAGCGGCAGGGTTTCGTAGACGGTGGAGACATCAACCCAGCGCGCCGCGTCGTGGCGGATGCGCTCGTCCAGTTCCTTGCCGTACACGCCTTGGGCGATCAGGCGCTTGGCCACGGCAATGTTCGGTACGTTGTTGGAAATCGAGTGTTTGACCGAAGCCCGTTCCTTGCGGAACTCGCCATCGCGGCGATTGAAAATCCCGCCTTGCTGCACCGCCCCGCGTCCTGGCCACAACGGCTCGTCGGCGATAAATTGCAGGCCTTGGCCAGTGTGGTCCATCAGGTTGCGACCGACCTGGTCGGAGGAGTTGGCCACCTCGGAAATCAGCAGCAGCTTGGGGGTTTCCAGACCGTGGGCGGCAACGATGAAGTACTTGGCGGTGAGCCGCACATCGGCGCCGGTGGAGCTGCGGTAATGGATGGCGACGATCTTGTCGTCCGCGCCTTTTTCCAGCTTGTAGGCGGTGGCGTCGGTGATCAGCTTGGCGCCGGCCTGTTCCGCATGGCGGGCGTGCACGTCGCCGCTGTACATCGCACCGATGGGGCAGACCGGCATGCAGTTGTTGTTGCCGCTGCACGCCGGGCGCCCGTCGTAGGGTTCGGTGGCACGGCCGTTGGGCTCATGGATAAAGTGATAACCGGCCGGGGCCATGCGTTCACGCAGGCGCTGGAACAGGTAGGTATCGCCTTCAGGCGCCATCGGATAGGGGCTTGAGCGCGGCGGGAAAGCGCCGCCGCCCTGCCCGCTCTGGTCCTGGGTGTCACTGCCGCACACGCCCAGGGCAATTTCCGCACGTACGTAATAGGGTTCCAGTTCGCTGTATTCCAGCGGCCAGTCACGACCTACGCCGTAGAGCGTCTTGAGCTTCATATCGTTGGGCAAGTAACGCCAGCACGCCGCCGCCCAGTGCCAGGTAGTGCCGCCCACCAGTTTCAACATGCCGGGGCGAAACTCGAAAGAACCGGTGTTCTCGATGTATTTCTCATCATAAGAATGATGGGCCCACGGCTCATTCGGATACGGTGAGTTGTAATTGCCCTTGTTCGACGAATTACGGAAGTTCTCGACTATCTTCCAGCGGGGAATATGTTCACCCGCTTCCAGAATAATCACCGACTTGCCGAGTTTGGCCAATTCAAATGCTGCGTTACTGCCTAATGCGCCGGAGCCAACCACAATGACATCGGCGTCAAAATCCTGATTCATATAAGTGCCTTGTCTTAGTCGTTGGCCAGCGTGGCCGGGGGATTAACCCAGTAATTGGTTTTTCCCCGGGAGTACGTCGGGATCACCGTGGCGTCCGCGGTCGGCTGGTAGGCCAGCGCGCCGGTGAAGGTCACCAGCCGCGTGCCGTCGGTGGCGCGCAGGGACACCGGCGTGCCGGTGTAGCCCAGGTACCAGGCCGAAACGATTTTCTGCGTCGTATCCTTGATCACCGGGTCGCGGTAGAACGGGCTGCCGGACAACTGGCCGACGCTGCGCAGGTGATGCTGGCCAACCTTCCCCCACAAAGCTTTCATCTTCTCGGGGAACTCGGGGTCGTTCTGGGTGCACTGGGCCAGGATGCGCAAGGACAAGGCGGCATCCAGGCTCGGGCGTTCGAGGAGGAACATCGACAATTGGCGGAAGGATTCGATGTCGTCGCTGGCGGCACTGCTGACTTCCTGCGCCAACGCAACACCGGCCCACAGCGGGGCAAACAGGCCGGCACCGGTCAAGGCTGCGCCTGAATACAGGAGTTTTCTTCGGGTTATCACGGGGTATCTCCTCATGAGTCGAACAACTATCGGCGCAGAGGCCAAGTTCGACTTCACTGCAAAAGGCTGAGTACTTCGTTCACGGAGGTTGAACGGACTTTAAGAGCCCTTTTTATAACTGCCAGGAGAACGCCAAGCTGTCATGCAGCTTGTTAATTATGGATATGAGCAATAACGCGACCGTCTATAACAGCCGCTTAAACACCGTACAGCAATTTATCCCGCAATAATATGAAACATCCCCTCGGATATTCGCTCAGTTGTGCAGGTAATCCGCGAGAGGATACTTCGCGCACAAGGTTTGGGCCTGCAAACGCAGGGATTCCTGAGCATTGGGATCAAGGGTGAACTTGTGCTCGTTGAGGGGCGTGACGGCATCGAGTACCCGGCACACCAGCTCGACGACCTGACGGCATCCGGGAGCGTCGATGTAGCGTTGCGCCATTGAGCCGGTGCCGATACACAACCCGCCAGCGACGAATGACGGTCGCGTCTCCCCCGGTGCGCGATGTTTATCCACGATGATGCCGCACTGCTCCAGGGCCGCCTGGGCGATGGAGCCGGTGATGCCACCACGCAAGCGGATCAGCACCGAGTGATTTTCACTGCGTCCGCCCACCACCTCGTAGTCGCAGGCCTGAAACGCATTGGCCAGTTCGTCGGCAGTCGTGCGCACCCGCGCCATCCAGGCGTCGAAATCCGCTGACATGGCGTAGCCGAACGCCGCTGCCTTTGCCGCGATCATGTTGAAGGCCGGTGCGCCCTGCATTCGTGGAAATACGGCTTGGTCGAGGAGACGACTGAAGGTGGCTTTAAGGCCGGGGACCTTGGTTTCAGCGTCGCGACCGGAAAGAATCAGACCGCCGCGAGGGCCGCCAAGCTGCTGGTGGGTGCACAGCGTGGTGACATGAGCCGCGTCGATCGGGCTCGGATGACGCCCGGTAGCGACCAGGCCGGCGATGCTCGAAATGTCCGCCAGCAGGATCGCCCCGGCTTCGTCGGCAATCCCGCGGAACCGCTCGAAATCGATGACGTGCGAGTAAGCCGTCGCCCCGCAGATGATCACGCGCGGGCGATGGGCCAGCGCCAGTGTGCGCACCTGTTCGTAGTCGATAACGCCTTTGGAGGTGGTGCCGTATCTGAGCGCCTTGTAGTACGCCCCGGTGAACGCGACAGGGCTGCCATGGCTCAGGTGCCCGCCGTGATCGGTGGCCATGCCGAGCACCGTGTCTCCCGGCTCCAGCAAGGCCGCCAGCACCTGGTAGATCGCAGTCGACCCCGAGTGTGATTGCACGCCGGCGTAGTGCGCACCGAACAGCTCACACGCTCGGCGGACAGCCAGGGCTTCGACCCGGTCGGCGTTCTCGCACCCGGCGTGATGGCGCCAGCCAAGGGCGCCCTCGGCGGTCACATTGACCAGCAGTGAGGCGGACGCCGCCAGGATGTGCGGTTTCACTGCACAGGACGAAGCGGCCAATGACAAGGTTTGGTGTTGGCGCATGACTTCCGCATCCAGCAGCCCCGCCAGCTCCGCGTCCTCTGCACGTAGATCCGCCAGCCCTCGTTGCAGCAGGCCGGCCTGGTGGGTAAGTGGTTGCGTGTTGACTGTCATAGTCTTGGGTTCCTTCCCTGAAAATCGACTTCGCCTTTCCATTCAGCGCAGGGCAATTAAGCAGAAAAATGAACATTTTCCAAATTAAATGATTCTTTTTGGCTGCACGCAGGGGGACAAGAGGCGGTATTTCCTGGCTGGATGATGGCCAATAGCCAAAAAACTGATCACGGTCTTTATTCTTGTAGCGGGCGCATGCAACACTTCGCGCCGCGGCGAAGCACGCGACCCAGCGCAACATGGACGCTCTGTGTAAAACATAAGGAAGTGGTGGGCATTTGATTCACAGAAAAGAACGCACCGAGTATTTGAAGAGCAATATCAAATACCTGATCAAAAGCCGCGGAGAAACGCAGCTGTCGTTGTGCAACTCGGCCGGCCTGACCAGAACCACGATCTACAACATTCTGGAAGGCAAGGTCGTCAACGTTCAGCAGTCCACCGTCCGCAAGATCTCGGATTTCTTCGGCGTGTCCTATGAAGAAATCGAGACCCTCGACTTTGAAGAAAAAGAGATCATCGACAGCAGTATTTCCCCCCAGGGAAATATGAACCCCGCCGCCGTGCCGATCATCAAGCAAAGCCAGGTCATGGCAAGCATGGACAAGCGCATTGGCGAACTGGCCACGCTGTACCCGCTGACTTACTACTTCGGCACTTCCTATAACTTGATCGCTGTGCTGCTGGAGCATGAAATTGCCGGCGTCAACGAGCCGGGGGATTTGTTGATCGTGCAGAAAGGCACGTCGAGCGACGACAAGGAAAAGTTGGTCTACGACAGAGTCAGCAAAAAACTATTTATCACGGATGAAGCGTGTATCAGCTCGGATCGTATCTGTGTGGTGGGAGATATCATCGAGGAGCGCTTCAATGACAACGTATGAGAACGAAGTCGAGAACAGTAAATATAAATTACTGGGTTTTGAGAATGACAAGAGCCTGGCGGTGATCATGGTGATCGCCACGGGCAAGATCATTCGGATAAAGCTGAGCGAAGTGCTGAACAGCGAAATCATGGACAATTTAAATAAAATGGAAGTCAAGAACATGTACAAGAAGTTCTATTCGCAAGGCGGAGCGCTCACCGCGTACGACATCAACGACCGCAACGAGAACTCATGGATGATTTATATCATCCTGAACCTGCTGCTCTTTACGTTCTATATCTTCACCAGCATTGCAGCGACCAAACCTATTTACCTGGAATCGCTGGGCATCATCGTCACACCCGGCACGTTTCTCTACCCGCTGACGTTTCTGATCGTGGACTTGCTCAACGAACAATTCGGCCTCCGGCTGGCGAGAAGGGCCATCCTGTTTGCGTTTGCCAGTAACGCGATGATCATCATCCTGCTCTACGGCTCGACCTTCCTCCCCGGCTTGCCAGGCTGGAAACTCGATGGGCCGTATAACGACGTGATCATCCAGGTGTCGTCGGTGCTGATCGCCTCCTCGGTTTCGTTTCTGGTGTCGGAGAACATCAACTCGTACTTGCTGTGCAAGATCAAAGAGCTGACCAACTCCAAGTACCTGTTCCTGCGCATTTTCCTGAGTACGTTCTTCGCGGTGATTATCGACAGTTTCCTGTTCTGCTTCATCGCGTTCTACGGCGCCATGCAGACCAGCGACATCCTGAACATGATCTACGTGCAGATCGCGATCAAGGTCTGCTTTGCCTTCATCAACATCCTGCCGGCCTATGGCGCCCGCTCGCTGTTCAAGCGCTACATCACGGGCGATACCCAGACCCAACCACACGCCAGCTGATGATCGTTCCCACGCTCTGCGTGGGAATGCCACTTTGGACGCTCCGCGTCCGCCTTTGTGACGCGGAGCGTCACGGGATGCATTCCCACGCGGAGCGCGGGAACGATCAACATCACGCCAGTTTGCTTTTCAGGCTCTGCATGACGGCTGCCTTGTTCTCCAGGTAGTCGTTCAGACCACGTGCGCGAAGGTTGCACGCGTCGCAGTTGCCACAGCCCGTGCCGATAATGCCGTTGTAGCAGGTCAGGGTCTGGTTGCGGATCAAGTCCAGCTGGTTGTGATGGTCCGCCAGGGCCCAGGTCTCGGCCTTGTTCAGCCACATCAGCGGGGTTTCCAGGCGCACGTCGTATTCCATGCCCAGCTGCAACGCTTTATTCAGTGCCTTGACGAACTCGTCACGGCAATCGGGATAGCCGGAGAAGTCGGTTTCACACACGCCGGTGATCACGGTTTCCGCCTTGACCTGATAGGCGTAGATCGCCGCCAAGGTTAAGAACAGAATGTTCCTGCCCGGCACGAAGGTGCTCGGCAAACTCTCGCCTGAGCTGTTCACCGTAGGTACCGGGATGTTGTCGCGGGTCAGGCTGCTGATGGCCAGCTCGTTCAACAACGAGACATCCATCACCTTGTGAACGGTGGCACCCAGCTGTTTTGCGAGCTTCTGTGCGACTTCGATTTCCGCCACATGCCGCTGGCCATAATCGAAGGTAATGCAGTGCACCTCGTCATACAGCGGCAGTGCCTGGATCAGGCAGGTTGTCGAGTCCTGCCCACCACTGAATACGATAACGGCTTTTTTCTTCATCATTCTGCTTCCTGCATTTATCACATGTGTAGGAGCAAGGGGGACGCCTAGTTCTTGCTCGCGAAAAACGTCAATGATAACGCAGCGTATCTGGTTTAACGCGGCGCCTTCTGGTTTTTCGCGAGCAAGCTCGCGCCTACAAAAAAGCCCCGCGCTTCTCACGAAGGCGGGGCTTTTTCTACTTCATCCACTCAGTGGGCGTACGTCAGCAGCAACTCTTTCGGCACCTGGAAATCCAGGGACATCATCACGCTCAAGGCGGTGATGGTGAAGATCGAGAAGACGAACAGCTTGCGTGCCCAGACGGTGTCATCCACCGCCTTGTAGCCGGTCCAGGCCATGTACAACCAGTACATGCCCATGGCGGCGGCAACGGCGAGGTAGCTCATGCCGGCGTAGCCACTGAAGGTCAACATCAAGGTCGCCACGAGGAAGGCCAGGATGTAGAGCAGGATGTGTTTCTTGGCGACCTTGATGCCACGCTTGACCGGCAGAACCGGAATCGAGGCAGCCAGGTAGTCATTGAAGCGGAAGATCGCGATGGCATAGGAGTGCGGCATCTGCCACAGGCTGAACATCACCAGTAGCACCAGCGCGGCCATGTCGAAGCTATTGGTCACAGCCACATAACCAATCACCGGCGGCATCGCCCCCGACAGACTGCCCACCAGCGTGCCGTGAACCGACTTGCGCTTGAGGTACAGGCTGTAGAAGCCGACGTAGATGACAAAACCGATCACGGCAAACAGCGCCGCCAGCGGGTTGGCCACCTTGTACAACAACACCACGCCGGCGATACCCAAAACGGTCGCGAAGATCAGTGCCAGCTTCAGGGAGATAAGGCCCTGGACCAGCACACGATTCTTGGTGCGTTCCATCTTGATGTCGATATCGCGGTCGATGCAGTTGTTGAATACACAACCGGAAGCTACCACCAGGGACGTGCCGATCATCGCTGCCAGGAAAATGGCCAGATCGACATGCCCCTTGGAGGCCAGGAAGAAACCGCCTGCCACAGAAAGCACGTTACCGAAAATGATCCCCGGTTTGGTGATTTGGATAAAGTGCTTAAGCGACATCGGGTCTTACCTCACTTCGCCATCATGAACGTATGGATGCTGAACATGATCCATACCGACAGGCCAACCAGCAGGAGGATCACCAAACCTGCGAACACGAACGCAATCACGTTATCGCGCTGAGCCTTCGAGCGGTCCAGGTGCAGGAAGTACACCAGGTGAACCAGAACCTGAATCACCGCGAACGCCAGGACGATCATCAAGGTGATCGACTTCGGCAAGGTCGGGTACATCACCAGGCCGAACGGGATCAGCGTCAGGATGACCGACAGGATGAAGCCGATGGCGTACGACTTGACGCTGCCGTGGCTGTCATCGTGGCTGTCATGGGAATGTGCATTAGCCATTACAGAGTCCCCATCAGGTAGACAACGGTGAAGACGCAGATCCAGACCACGTCCAGGAAGTGCCAGAACAGGCTCAGGCAGCTCAGGCGAGTCTTGTTGGTGTTGGTCAGGCCATGCTTGTTGACCTGATACATCATGGTCGCCATCCAGATCAGACCGGCAGTCACGTGCAGGCCGTGGGTCCCTACCAGCGTGAAGAACGCCGACAGGAAGCCGCTACGGTGCGGGCCGTAACCTTCGGAGATCAGCAGGTGGAACTCGTTGACCTCCATGCCGATGAAGCCCAGGCCGAACAGGAAGGTCAGTGCCAACCAGCTCAGGACGCCTTTCTTGCTGCCCTTGTAGAAGGCCAGCATGGCGAAGCCGTAGGTGATCGAGCTGAACAACAGCAAGGCGGTTTCGCCGAGCACGTAGGGCAGTTCGAAGATGTCGTGGCCCGACGGGCCACCCGCTACGTTGTTTACCAGTACCGCGTACACCGCGAAGATCGACGCAAACAAGATGCAGTCGGTCATCAGGTAGAGCCAGAAACCGAAGACGGTCATTGGCCCCGAGTCGTGGTGATGGTCATCGTGCCCATGGTCATCGACATGGGCGTGTCCAGCATTGGTCACTAAGTTCGACATGGTTTAAGCCTGTTCCAACGAGGTTTCAACACGGTTGGCCGGGATCTTCTTCTCGGCAACCAGGCGAGCGTGTTGCTCGGCTTCGATGCGTTCGATCACGTCGACCGGCACCATGTAGCCTTGGTCATCACGGGCAGCGTGAACGATGAAGTAGCCGATGGTGCCCACCAGGCTGACGATGGCCAGCCACCAGATGTGCCAGATCATCGCGAAACCGAACACGGTCAACAGCGCGCCCATCACAACGCCGGTAGCGGTGTTGTTAGGCATGTGGATCGGTTCGTAACGCGCAGGCTTCTGGTACGCAGTACCGTCTTCCTTGGCTTCAGTGAACGGATCGATGCTGTCGGCCTTCGGCAGTACGGCAAAGTTGTAGAACGGCGGTGGCGACGAGGTCGACCATTCCAGGGTGTGAGCATTCCATGGGTCGCCGGATTCGCACATGTTCTGCTTGCGATCACGCACGCTGACATACAGCTGAATCAACTGGCAGGCGATACCGACAGCGATCATCACCGCACCGAACATGGCAACGTACAGGTACGGTACCCACTCAGGGTTGGTGGTGGCGTTCAGACGACGGGTCATGCCCATGAAGCCCAGAGCATAGAGCGGCATGAATGCGACGAAGAAGCCCGAGATCCAGAACCAGAATGCAGCCTTGCCCCAGCCTTCGTGCAGCTTGAAGCCGAACGCTTTCGGGAAGTAGAAGCTGAAACCTGCGATGTAGCCGAATACTGCGCCGCCGATGATCACGTTATGGAAGTGAGCAATTACGAACAGGCTGTTGTGCAGTACGAAGTCAGCACCCGGGATGGCCAGCAGTACGCCGGTCATGCCGCCGATCGCGAAGGTCACCATGAAGCCCAGGGTCCACAGAACCTGGCTGGTGATACGCAGACGACCGTGATAGATGGTGAATAGCCAGTTAAATAGCTTCACCCCCGTCGGGATAGAAATCAGCATCGTCGCCAGTCCGAAGAACGCGTTGACGCTGGCCCCCGAACCCATGGTGAAAAAGTGGTGCAGCCAAACCATGAAGCCCAGTACCGAGATCGCGCCCGAGGCGTAGATCATCGAGTGGTGACCGAACAGGCGCTTGCCCGAGAAGGTCGAGATCACTTCAGAGAAGATACCGAACGCTGGCAGGATCAGGATGTACACCTCAGGGTGACCCCATGCCCAGAACAGGTTCACGTACATCATTGGATTGCCACCAAGTTCATTGGTGAAAATGTGGAAATCCAGGTAACGGTCAAGCGACAGCAACGCCATGGTTGCAGCCAGGATCGGGAACGATGCAACGATCAGTACGTTGGCCCAGGTGCAGGTCCAGGTGAAGATCGGCATGTCCATCAGCTTCATGCCAGGGGCGCGCATTTTCAAGACGGTGGCCAGGAAGTTGACCCCCGTCAGTGTCGTCCCGAGTCCTGATAACTGTAGCGCCCAGATGTAGTAATCCACACCCACGCCCGGACTGTAGGCCAGGCCCGACAACGGCGGATACGCAACCCAACCGGTCTTGGCGAATTCGCCGACGCCCAGGGACAGGTTGATCAGCACTACGCCGGACACCAGCAGCCAGAAGCTCAGGGAGTTCAGGAACGGGAACGCAACGTCACGCGCACCGATCTGCAGCGGCAAGGCAAGGTTCATCAGGCCGGTGAAGAAAGGCATCGCCATGAAGATGATCATGATCACACCGTGAGCGGTGAAGATCTGGTCATAGTGTTCAGGGGGCAGGTAGCCAGGCGAACCCTCGGTGGCCATGGCCAACTGGGTACGCATCATGATGGCGTCGGCAAAACCACGCAGCAGCATGACCATGGCAACGATGACGTACATGACACCGATTTTCTTGTGGTCGACCGAAGTCAGCCACTCGGTCCACAGGTAGGTCCACTTCTTGAAGTAAGTGATACCTGCAAACAGTGCCAGACCACCCAGCGCGATCATGGCGATGGTCACCATCACGATCGGCTCGTGGAACGGGACCGCATCCCAACTTAATTTACCAAACATCGTTTACTCCTCTGCCCCAGCAGTTGAATGCGAGCCCGTGTCAGAACCTTCAACCGCGGCCACTTCTTTCTTCTCGTGCTTGACCGGCTTGCCTGGCTTCATACCTTCGTACTTGTCGACGATTTTCTGAAACAGGTCCGGCTCGTACGTGGAGTACAGGGCGACTGGGTTGTTCTGGCTTGGTTTGGCAAGGGCATCGTATTCAGCTTGATCAAGCTGTTTAGGTGCGGCCTTGACTTCGGCTACCCAGGCGTTGAAATCTTCCTGGCTCGTCGAGATCGCTTTGAATTTCATGCCGGTGAAGCCAGCACCGCTGTAGTTAGCGGAGATGCCTTCCATTTCAGCTTTCTCGTTCGCGATCAGGTGCAGGCGAGTCTGCATGCCTGCCATCGCGTAGATCTGGCCACCCAGTGCAGGGATGAAGAACGAGTTCATCACGGCGTCGGAGGTGATCCGGAAGTTAAGCGGGGTGTTCTCCGGGAACCGGATCTGGTTCACAGTGGCGATACCCAGGTCCGGGTAGATGAACAGCCACTTCCAGTCCAGCGCGACCACTTCGATGTTGATCGGCTTGACGTCGGAGTCCAGCGGACGGTAAGGGTCCAGCTCATGGGTCGACTTATAGGTGATGTAACCCAGGGCGATGATGATGAGGATCGGAACCAGCCACACCGCGATTTCGATCTTGGTGGAGTGCGACCACTTCGGCGCGTAGGTCGCGCTGGTGTTCGACGCGCGGTATTTCCAGGCGAAAGCGAACGTCATGATGATCACGGGCACCACGACCAACAGCATCAGCAGGGTGGCGGTGATGATCAGGTTGCGTTGATCCAGACCGACCTGACCTTTAGGGTCGAGCAAGGTCCACTTGCAGCCTCCCAGCATTAACATCATGCCGAGCAGCGGCAAAAAGCCTAGTAATCGGGGGTACCTGTTTTTACTCATCTCACGACCTCTAAAGCAGCTTGCGCAATGCAGTTGGGTTTTGATCGCCAACACTTCACCCTGCCAAGGGTTGGCATTTCTCTTCGATTGAATAAGGGCCTGCCCGTCGCACCTTGCGCGAATCGACACGTCCCGGGCTAGCGGTGAGTTCTTATTCGAATTCGTTGGTCAAAGGCCTTGTTACAGACCAATTCCATTTGGTGCGGATAGTTGAAAGGCTGCCGGCACCTGGGGTCGCATGAAACGTTACATCCGCTTCTCGACCGCCCTAGTTTGCTCAGGGGTGAGCAGCACCGGACATTCAGTGCGGGCGATTGTAGTTAGCTAGCGATGTATAAACCATGTCTTATCCAGAAATAATTTTTATCGTTTCCAGCAATAATCCTTCACCATTATTGCAAAGGTCCGCGATCGTATCGCGTTTGATTCTCGACAAAAACCACAAAAATTGCCGTGTTATTGGGCGTTTTGCCACATTCCCTACAGGCTGTAAGGGCATCGAAAACTGATCCAAGTCCCCTAAAAACAAGGCATTCGGACATCAGGCAATGTCGCGTACCTCACGCTGCTCGCGGCGCCGGCCAAACGACGAACTGACAGCCACAAAACGCCGCCTTGTGCAAATTTATGCCGCGTTTACGGGCGTGAGAAACGTCCTGCGACAGCCTCCGTGTGACAACATGTCGCACGCTGCGCGCACCCAAACTTGCCCCGCGTCACGGTCCCTTCACAAAATGCCTACAAACAAAAACGCCCCGGCCTTCTTTATTAGGAAGGCCCGGGCGTTTGATTGTTTACGGCTCAGGCTTTGTTCTGGCGATTCCGGTAAATGCCCAGTGGCACCAGGATCACCGTCAGCACAAAGGCCACCAGCGCCCACTGCGCCAGGGACAGGCCGAGGATTGGCGGGTAAGGCGTCTCACAGAAACCGTCGACCTGGAAACCCAGGGGGAACACTGAAGCCAGCGGCAAGCCATCGACAATCGGTTGCAGCACATCGATGCCGCAGCTGACCTTCGGAAAGAACTGGATGTACACGTGATAGCCGGCGGCGGCGACACCCCCGAGGGCGCTGAGTGTCACCAGTGCTTCAAACAGCGTGACGCTGCGGGTGGTGCGCATGGCGGCACCGATGAAGGCGAAGATCGCGATCAGCAGCAAGGCATAACGTTGCAGGATGCACAGCGGGCACGGCGCCTCGCCCAACACCACCTGCATGTACAGCGCCCCGCCGATCAGCGCCAGGCAGATAATGCCCAGCAGTACCAGAAAGCGTCGCTCCCTGCCCAAACGCAATTCGTCGATCATCCCCGTTTCCCTTTAGCCAATGTTGGTTGTGCCAATGGCCGCAAGTTTACACGCGGACGGTGAAAGTTGAGCAGTTGGCGTGAGGAGGTTTAAACAAGGAGGGTTAACAGGGGATTAATGCCCCCTGTAGGAGCGAGCTTGCTCGCGAAAAACGTCAACGATAACGCGTACATTCTGGATATACGCGATGCCCTTGCGTTCTTCGCGAGCAAGCTCGCTCCTACAGGGAGGGTGGGTTATTCCAGAGCCGACGCCGGCCCAAAGAACTCATACCGGCTCTGCTGCTCCGGCACACCCAAAGCCTTCAAGTGACGCTTGATCGCCGCCATGAAACCTTTAGGCCCCAGGAAGTACGCATCCACATCACGCTCTTGCGGCAACCACGCCGCCAGTTGTTCCTGGCTCAGCATCCCGACCTTGTCTGCCGCCGGGCTCACGCCATCATCTTCGGCGTAGCAATAGAAGCGCTTGAGCTGCGGGTGCTGCGCGGCCAAGCCATCCACCCACTCACGGAACGCATGCACGCCACCATTACGCGCGCAGTGGATAAAGTGAATCGGACGCTCGGTGGCCAGGGCCGCTTCGAGCATCGGCAGGGTTGGAGTGATACCTACGCCACCACTGATCAACACCAATGGCTTTTCGCTGGCCGCCAACGTGAACTCCCCCGATGGCGGAAACAGATCGATGGTCGCGCCGACCTGGAACTGGTCATGCAGGTAGTTCGACACCCGGCCACCGGCCTCGCGCTTGACGCTGATGCGGTACTGGCCAGAGTCGCCACGCGCCGACAGGGAATAGTTGCGGCGTACTTCTTCGCCCTCCAGCACCAGTTTCATGCCGATGTATTGCCCAGGCTCGGCGGCCAGGATCGGACCTTTATCCACAGGGGCGAAGTAGAACGAGATGATTTCCGCGCTCTCCTCCACCCGCTTGACCAAGGTGAAAGGCCGCGCACCACGCCAGCCACCCGGCGCCTCTTCCTTCTCTTTATAGATAGCCGCTTCGGCACCGATCAGGATGTCGGCCAGTTGGCCATAGGCGGCGCCCCAGGCGCTGATCACTTCAGGGGTGGCGATTTCGCTGCCCAGCACTTCGGAAATCGCCCGCAGCAGGCAGGCGCCCACAATCGGGTAGTGCTCCGGCAGGATCTGCAAAGCAACGTGCTTGTTGATGATCTTCGCCACCAGGTCGCCCAACTGATCCAGCTGGTCGATATGCCGGGCATACATCAGCACGCCATTGGCCAGGGCCCGAGGCTGGTCGCCACTGGCCTGGTGGGCCTGGTTGAACAGCGGGCGAACTTCCGGGTACTCGGACAGCATCATGCGGTAGAAATGAGTGATCAGGGCTTCGCCGCCACTTTCCAGCAGGGGCACGGTGGATTTGACGATGGCACGGTCTTGGGCACTAAGCATGGCAGACTCCTGAGTCTTCTTACTGATTACCCTTTGTTACTCAGTATTCATGCCAACTAATAAAACCTTATAAATCAGTAATTTGAATTTAATGTAGTCAGTATGACCTCCTACACACTATAGTCACTATGACTACAAGGAGTCATTATGACTGCGAAGCCGCTGCTCACCACCCTGCTGCCCCTGGTCGCCGACCTGTCCCGCGAACTGCCCGAAGGCGAGCGCTATCGGCGCCTGCTCCAGGCCATGCGCGCCCTGTTGCCCTGCGACGCGGCCGCCCTGCTGCGCCTCGACGGCGAATGGCTGGTGCCGCTGGCGGTGGATGGCTTGAGCACCGACACCCTCGGCCGGCGCTTCAAGGTCAGCGAACATCCACGCTTTGGTGTGCTGCTCAGCAGCCCCGGCCCCACCCGCTTTGACAGCGACAGCGAACTGCCCGACCCCTATGACGGTTTGGTAGACGGCCTGCACGGGCACCTGGAAGTCCACGACTGCATGGGCTGCCCGCTGTTCGTCGACGACCAGCCCTGGGGCCTGCTGACCCTCGACGCCCTCGACACCGAGCGTTTCGAACGGGTGGAACTGGACGCCCTGCAAGCCTTCGCCAGCCTCGCCGCCGCAACGGTGAATGTTGCCGAACGCATCGAACGCCTGGCCCTGCGGGCCGAAGACGAACACCAGCGGGCCGAAATCTACCGCCAGGCCAGCGGCCAGCAGCACAAGGAGATGATCGGCCAGAGCAAGACCCACAAACGCCTGGTGGAGGAAATCAACCTGGTAGGCGGCAGCGACCTGACGGTGTTGATCACCGGCGAGACCGGCGTCGGCAAAGAGCTGGTCGCCCAGGCGATCCACGCCGCCTCATCCCGCGCCGAGAAACCGCTGATCAGCCTCAACTGCGCCGCCCTGCCGGAAACCCTGGTGGAAAGCGAGCTGTTCGGGCATGTACGCGGGGCGTTTACCGGCGCGCTGAACGAACGCAGGGGCAAGTTCGAGCTGGCGAATGGCGGCACGCTGTTTCTCGATGAGGTGGGTGAGTTGTCCCTCACCGTGCAGGCCAAGCTGCTGCGGGTGCTGCAAAGCGGCCAGTTGCAGCGCCTCGGGTCTGACAAGGAGCATCAGGTGGATGTGCGCCTGATCGCCGCAACAAACCGCGATTTGGCCGAAGAAGTGCGCAGCGGTCGTTATCGTGCCGACTTCTATCACCGCTTGAGTGTGTACCCGCTGCAAGTCCCTGCCTTGCGCGAGCGCGGTCGCGATGTGCTGTTGCTGGCGGGATTTTTCCTTGAACAGAACCGTTCACGCATGGGCCTGGGCAGCCTGCGCCTGACCAGCGATGCCCAGGCGGCACTGCTGGCTTATACATGGCCGGGGAATGTGCGCGAACTGGAACACTTGATCGGCCGCAGCGCCTTGAAAGCGCTGGGCAACTGCCGGGAACGGCCAAAGATTCTCAGCCTTAGCGCGGCGGACCTGGACTTGCCGAACGCCACCGTGCCACCGCTCGAAGAGCAGCCCGACCCCGTGCCGGACGTCACCGGCGACCTGCGCCTGGCCACCGAGAACTACCAGCGCCAGGTCATCAGCGCCTGTCTGGAACGCCACCAGCACAACTGGGCCAGCGCCGCTCGCGAGCTGGGCCTGGACCGGGCCAACCTGGGACGGATGGCCAAGCGCCTGGGCCTGAAGTAGCGAACGGTGATTCCCAGGCAAAGGAGATCAAATGTGGGAGCTGTCGAGCTTTAGCGAGGCTGCGATGGCATCACCGCAGTGCACCTGCAAAACCGCAGCGCCTGCATCGCAGCCTCGCTTGGGCTCGACAGCTCCCACACTAGACCTGCTTCGCCTTGTAGATTGGATTGATTGGCGCGCCAGCCTTGGGTTTGCGAAACACCAACACATTCCCCAGCATCACCAGCACCAACCCCACCAACGCCGGCGCTGTCCACTGATAGCCCTCGGCAAACGCCGAGACGTTCAACGCCACCACCGGGAACAGCACGGTGCAATATGCCGCCCGCTCCGGCCCCATGCGGCCGACCAGGGTCAGGTAGGCGGTAAACCCAATCACCGAACCCGGGATCACCAGGTACAGCAACGAACCGACGTAGCGGCTGTTCCATTCCATGTCGAACGGAATGCCCTGCACCGCGCAGTACATCGCCAGCATCGACGCACCATAGGCCATGCCCCAGGCATTGGTGGTCAGCGGCTTGAGCCCAGCCTTCTGTTGCAAGCTCGAGAGCATGTTGCCTGCCGAAAAACACAGGGTGCCGAGCAGCGCCAAACCCAGGCCGAGCAAGGTTTGCGGGCTGGCGGTGTGCCCCACCAGCTCCGGCCAGAACAACAGCCCCAGGCCCAGCAAACCGAGGCCGCCGCCCATCAACACATTGCGTGCGACCTTCTGGCCGAAAAACACCCGGGCGTTCAGCGCGTTCCACAACGTCGCGGTGGAGAACACCACCGCAACCAGGCCGCTGGGAATCCACTGGCTGGCCGTCAGGAAGCACATGAAGTTGACGCAAAACAGGCACAGCCCCTGGGCCAGGCAGATCAAATGCCCACGGCGGTTCATCACCTGCAGCTTGCGACTGAGCAGCAGCATCACGAACAGCACCAGCGCCGCCAGGCCAAAGCGATAGACGATGGACACCGGAATCGCTACCACGCCCAGTTGCCATTTGAGGGCAATCCAGGTGGTGCCCCAGATCAGTACGGTGAGTAAATACAGGAAAAGGTTCATGGCGGGCTCCGAAGGTTGAGCCACAGTTTCGCCCCGGGCGGCACAAAGCCTCTTGCACATTCTTGCGCTTTTGTCGGCTGCAGGGATCACAGGAATCGCCGCTGGGCGTAGGATGCAAGCTGTCAGAGAGTACGAATATGCCGCCACTGGAAACCCTGCAAGTCTTTCAATCCCTCAACCGCTCGCCCAACGCTCGCCTCGAGCTGTGTGCCGAGCTCGGTGACGGCTTGTCTGCAGCCTTGTGGAGCAACCATCACGACGCCCAGGATTACGAAGCTCCCGACCATCACACCCTGTCCTGCTACATCGGCGGCGGCACCGGCACCTTTCGCCGCGACCAGCCCGGCACCAAGGGCGGCCCGGACAAGCTGTGCATCCTGCCGGCCGATCATCAGTCGGCGTGGGTGATCAACGGCGAGATCCGCCTGGCCCATGTGTATTTCAGCCCGGAGCAATTCGCCCTGGGCTGCGTGACATTGCTGGACCGTGAACCCCGCGAGTTGCAGTTGCGTGAGAGCACGTTTCTCGACGACGCGCAGCAGGCCCGGCGCTTTCACCAGTTGATCAGCCTGAACTGGAAAGAGCCCGGCGAGCGCCTGCTGACCAGCAGCCTGGCCCATGAAATGCTCAGCCATACCTTGCTCAGCCAGGTGGGAATGCGTGAGGGTTTGCGCTTGAAAGGCGGGCTGGCCGCCCATCAGCGTCGGCAATTGGTGGAGTACATCGATCAGCAGTTGGCCGAGCCGATCAGCCTGGGGCAACTGGCGGGCTTGTGCGCGTTGTCGGAGTACCACTTTGCGCGAATGTTTCGCGAGAGTTTTGGCCTGCCGCCCCACCAGTACCTACTGGCGCGGCGCCTGGCCCGCGCCCGGGAGTTGCTGCGTGGCGGGTCATTGCCCCTGGGAGAGATTGCGCTGGCGTGCGGTTTTTCCAGTGCCAGCCACTTTACCAACCGGTTCCGCCAGGCGATGGGCGCGACGCCCGGGGAATACCGGCAAGCGTTCCTGCCTTGAAATGCAATCAGCCTGACTGCACGGGACCAATGTGGGAGCGGGCTTGCTCGCGAAGGCGGTGTGACAGTCAACACATGTACTGACTGATCTACCGCTTTCGCGAGCAAGCCCGCTCCCACATTTGATCTTCGGTGCTCAATAGTCCGTGCTGTTGGCCAGCGCCGTGGCCAGACGGTTTTCCAATGCCTTGACCCGCGCACCTGCGACCACGTAATTGTTGGTCACCATCGAAAACACCAACTTGCGTCCCTTGGCATCGGTGACATAACCGGTCAACGACGACACGCCGCTCATGGAGCCGGTCTTGCCGTGCAGGTTGTTTTCCGCCGCCGTGCCCCGCAGGCGATAGCGCAGGCTCCCGCCCGCCATCCGAACCGGATTACCGGCAACCGGCAAGGCGTTGTACCAGGCGTCGAACCAGGGCTGTTTGCTTGCGGCCAGCAGCACGTCCGTCAGGTTCTGCGACGACACCAGGTTACGTCGGGACAACCCCGATCCGTCCACTTGGTTCAACGTGCTCGTATCAATCCCCTGGCGCGTCAAAAAACCCGCTACTGCGGCCACACCAGCAGGTGCCGTACCGGCATTCACCGTCTTGCGGCCCATGGTCTTGAGCAGTGCTTCAGACATGTTGTTGTTGGAAAGCTTGAGCAGCGGCGTGATCAATTCCTGCAACGGCGCTGACTCATGCATCGCGAGCACTGTCGCCGTGGGCGGCGTCACACCTCCGATCATCCGACGCCCCTGCACGCTAATTCCCTGCTGCGCCAATGCCTGCCCAAACAGATTGGCCACCAGTTGCGTCGGCTCCCAGACGCTGACCAATTGCCGACTCTGCTTGCCCGGCGCCAATGCGCCACTGAGGCGCAACAGGTTGGTGCCATGCTGGCGATTGATCCCGTAGCTGTTGCCCGCGCCGCTGATGGCACGGTTGCCGATCTGCACGTAATCGGTCGCCGGGCTGATATCCACCGTTACCGGACGCCCTGCCGTAACCGGCGCCTTGGCCGTGACCAGCAGGGAGCCCGCATCAAAGTCGTCATTGGGCGACACCGTCAGTGCCGAAATCTGCGCGCCGTAGTAGGTGCTCTCATCGTCCTGGGACCAATCGGTGCCCAGACGCTCGGCGTCGAAGAATGTGTCATCGAACACCAGGTCGCCCTGCACTTGCTGGATGCCCTGCTGCGCCAGGCTGGCCGCCAACGCCTGGTAATCCGCCCACTGGATCGTCGGGTCGCCCAGGCCGCGCAGGTAGAGATTGCCGTTAAGCACCGCGCCCTGGCGGGTGCCGTCGCTCAACAGTTGCGTGGAAAACCGATACTGCGGCCCCAGCACATCCATCGCCGCCGCGGTGGTCAGCAACTTGAGGCTGGAAGCCGGAGTCAGCCGTGTGCGTGGGTTGTGTTGATAGAGCGTGTTGCCGCTGCGGGCATCGCGCACCATCAGCGACACGCTGGCACCGTGCAGCGCCGGGTCGGCCAGCAACTGGTCGAGGGTGTCGCTGGTGGAATTTTTCGGCGCCGTGGCGCAACCGCCCAGCAACACGCTCAAGCCCAGCAGCAGTCCGCCGGTGTGTATCCATCGTCCCAACTGCATCGGTATCGTGTTCCCGCAAAGTCATTAATGGCGGCCACGCTAGCAGCTCGACAACCGTATGGCGAGGTAGCCGGCTACCGCACCCTACGGTGTAGCCGAATTTAGAACGTCAGGGTGCTGGACACCGACACCTGCCGCGCATCGCCGATGGACACGAACTGGGTGTTCACGGCGGAGGTGTAATAGGTACGGTCAAACAGGTTCTTCACGTTGAGCTGGAACTTGACCTTCTGCCCCTCGATTTTGGTGTCATAGGTGGCAAACGCATCGGCCACGGTATAGCCCGGCAAGTCGAAACTGTTGGCCGCATCGCCCGAGCGCTCGCCGACATACCTTGCTCCGGCGCCGACCCGCAGCTGGTCACCGCCCAAGATGCTACCGAAGTCATACACCGCCGAAAGCGAGCCGGTGTTCTTCGCGACGTTTTGCAGGCGGTTGCCCTTCAGGTCCGGGTCTTCGGTGACGACAGCATCGGTGTAGGCATAGCTGCCGATCACGCTCCAGTTGTCCGTCAGTTGACCGCTGGCATCCAGTTCCAGCCCGCGGGAGCGCACCTTCCCGGCAACGCTGTAAACCGCAGCCAGCCCGTCACCCACCTGAACCAGCACGTTGCGTTTTTCGATGTTGAACACAGCGGCGCTGGCTGTAATGCGTCCCGGCATATCGAGTTTGGTGCCCAGTTCCCAGGACTTCGACTGCTCCGGCTCCAGGCTGCCATCCAACACGCTTTTGTTAGCCAGTGGCGCGATGGTGGAGTTAGGCTTGAACGACTCGGTGTAGCTGCCATAGAACGACAGCTCGTCGGTGTAGCGGTACACCAGGCCGACCCGTGGTACCCATTTCTGGCCATTGCCGTCGGTGTTGGCGGTGAACGGGACGCCTTTGCCGGCGTATTGGTCGTACATCTGATAACGCGCGCCGCCCACCAGGATCCACTGGTCGGTGAGGTGAATTGCATCCTGCATAAACAGCGAATCGCTGCGCAGCAGGTCGGTCTGGTTACTGTCCGGCGCGCTGACTTTGCTGCCCGCCACTTCATTGCCATAGACCGGATCGTTGTAGTTGAAGGTGCCACGGGGCGACTGGCGGATCAGGTCGGCCCGGTAGATCTTGCGGTACTCGTCGTCCAGGCCAAAGGTCAGGTCGTGCTGCATGCCGGCGACGTTTACCTTGCCTTCAAGGCTGGCGGTGGCGAAACGGTCCGTGGTCAGCGCGCCCTGGGTGCCGTCCATGCTGCGGGTCAGGGTGCCGTTGGTGTTGACCTTGACCACACGCACCTGGCTGGCGTCGTAGGTCTCGCGGTTCCAGCTGTAGCCGAAGTGGGCCTTCCAGTCGTCATTCAGGTCGTGGTCGGCCTCGAAGCGGTACAGGTCGGAGCGGCCTTCCATATTGTTGAAGGGCTCGTCCAGGCGGCGAGTCGACGGGATATTAAGCGGGTGGTTGGTCTTGGGATCGATCGCTGTCCCTCGGTCAAACGGCGAGAGAAACTCGCGATGCTCGTAGGCAAACAACAGCTTGGTGTTCTCGCCGTACCACGCCAGCGACGGGGCGATCAGGCTCTCGCGGTGGGTACCGTAGTTGCGCCAGTAATCTTCGTCTTCATGGTCAACGATCAGGCGATACGCCAACCCGCTGTCACCGATCGGGCCCGTGGTGTCGAGGTTGCCGCCGCTGCCGTTCTTGCCATCACCAAAGGTCGAGCCGCGCGCCGTCAGCGAGGTGGATTGAATCAGCTCGGGTTTCTTGCTGACGATGTTGACCACGCCACCCGGATCCTGGATGCCGTACAGCAACGACGACGGGCCCTTGAGCACTTCGACGCGCTCGGCGGTGGAGTTCATCGCGCGGCCCTGCACCAGCGGCATGCCGTCCTGCATGATCGAACCGTTTCGGTTGTCACCAAAACCACGCAACATCACCGCGTCCTGGGTGCTGCCCAACGTGTTGGCCTGGGTAATGCCGCTGACGTTAGCCAGGGCATCGTCGAGGTTGCGCGGCTGTTGATCGCGAATCACCTGGGCCGGCACGACGTTGACGGTTTGTGGGGTTTCCAGCAGCAGGCCGTGGGAACGCATCACCGAACTGGTGGGCGGCGGCTGATAGCTGGTGGTGTCCGAAACCTGGGCGGCACCGTTGATGGTGGTGGCGCCGAGGTTCAGCGCGCCGTCGGTGGGCAACGGTTCCAGGGCCAGGGTACGGGCGTCGATCTGGCGGAAGGTGAAGCCGGAATTACCCAGCAAGCGCTGCATGGCCTGGTTTGCACTCATCTGCCCGGTGATCGCCGGAGCCTTGATCGCATAGGGCGCTTCGTCGGTGTAGACCACGCTGATGCCAGTCACCCGGGTGAAATCACTCAAGGCCTGGGGCAGCGGCTTGGCGGCCAGGGCAAAGTTGAACAACGTGCTCTGCTGCTGCGCCTCAGCCGCCTGCGCCACGCCCAGGGGCAGCAGCGCCAGCCCCGAAACCGCCAATACCGAGGCTCCCAGCCAATGTTTAACCGAACCCGCCGACGTTGCCCTGGACTTCATGCTTGAGAACCCGTGTGTAAAAAGCGCTGTTAATGCGAATTAATCGCAGTTTCAAGCACTACACGGATCGCCGACAGGTTTACCTCACCTATAACTGAAAATATTTCTGGAAAACACACCGCCCCCTGTAGGAGCGAGCTTGCTCGCGAAGATCGTTAACGATAACGCTGGGAACCTGACACCCAACTGCGCTCTCTGGTTTTTCGCGAGCAAGCTCGCTCCTACAGGATTTGGGGTTGGATGCGGAACCCGAAGCGTGGGAAGTGCACATGCACGCTGCCGCCGCGTTCGTCGGTGCGCCGCAGAATCAGCTCTTCACTCCCGGTAAACAGCAGTTCCCCGGCCACTGGGTCAACGCCGTAATCGGTCGCAGAGATAGTCACTTGCTGGCCCGCCTTGAAGCCGTTCGGGTCGACGAACAACTCTTCAGGCAAGGCGGCCGGTGCCGCGTTGCGGGCCACCTCCAACGCCTGTTCCGAACTCATGTCGCTGGAGGTGCCATGGCCAAAACCGAACACCCGGCCCAGCCAGGCCGAAACGGCCGGATAAGCGTCCACCAACGGCGCCGTCACCGGCGTGGCCTTGAGGAACCAGAGTGGATGGGCCAGGGAGAAGTCGGCAATCGACGGCTCGCCAAACAGGAAATCCCCCGATTCGCGCTGCAACTGTTGCTCCAGCCGCGCCATGATCGCCGGCCATTGGTGGCGTGCCAGTTCCGCCGGAATGCGGGTCGCTGAACCACCGCTGAACAAGGCAGTGCGGTCAGCGATGAACGCCTTGATCGCTTCCGGCGGCAGCTTGGCAAAACGCACGGCCACCGACTCCGGCTGAAACACCAGGCTGACGGCATGGGCGAACACCACCGAGTCGGCCCAGGCGGCGAAGGTGCGGGTGATCGCTTCCTGGCCGAGCGGGAACAGTGCCGGCGTGGATTTCTCCTGCTCAAGGCGCCGGGCAATCAACGCGGTATCGCAATAGATGTCCGCGCCCACCTGCAAAACCGGCGTCTTGCGATAGCCGCCGGTGAGCGCGGTCAGGTCAGGCTTGGGCATCACTGGCGAGATGTGCACCGAGCGCCAGGACAAGCCTTTGAAGCCCAGCAGCAGGCGCGCTTTTTCGGCGAACGGGGATGTCGGGTAATGGTGAAGAATCAACTCGGACATGCTGGACTCCGCTAAACAAGTGGATGCTCAGCTTAGCGCGCCCAACCGCTGATTGGCGTGATGGGAACCCATCAGTCAGCGTGATGGGCCCGTAGCCGCCAGGCATTCCTTGGCGCTTTTCTTGAGTTTCTTGATCAGCCGTTCCTGGCGCAGCGCCTCGCCCTTGCTCGCACACGCTTCGGTATACACCAGCTCCACGGCGGGGCTTGAGAGAAAAAACCGTGCACCTTTGCCGCTCTGGTGCATGGCGAAGCGGCGCACCGGGTCGTTGCTGATCCCGCAATAGAGCGAGCCATTGGCGGCACGTACCAGGTAGACAAACCACGGTTTGACTTCGACAGGCACACATTCAGAAGCGCTATTCACAATCCGTTCCGACACCACAAGAGAAGAACACGCATCTTATCAATGCCTCCACGTCCTGTGGCGAGTGGGCTTGTCCCCCGTTGGGCCGCGAAGCGGCCATAAATCAGCAATCGCGGTATTTCTGAAAGACCTCAATTGTCTTTCTGGGGCTGCTTCGCAGCCCAACGGGGGACAAGCCCCCTCGCCACAGGTCAAGCCCCCTCGCCACGGGCCTGGAACGCTTTGAGCCCTTTCAAGGCCTGGGCGCGTACGGCGTTTCTCACCAGCGGCGTCCAGCCCAGCAACAGCCCTTTGGTGCCCAACGCCTGGCGCGACCAGCGCCACAGGTCAAAGTGGTCGTGATGCTCGCAGATCTTGCCGTCACGAAACACAAAGCGCGCCCGGATATCGTTGACCACGGTGTTGCCGGTGGCGCTGAACAGGTAGGTCGCTACCCAATGGGCGCTGCCGGTGATTTCATCGCTGCGCACACTGTCGAAGGTCAGGGAAAAGTCCTTGGCCCGGGTGGTCAGCATGCGCCACATGTCGCCGGCATCACGGCCACGCAGCTCGCCGAACGCCGGGTCGCTGAACACCACGTCGTCGGTGTAGCAGGCGCTCATCGCCTCGGCATCCAGGCGCTGGAAGGCGCTGTAGAACTCGGTGATCAGGGCGTTATGGGCGTCGCTCATGGGCAGGTTCCACAAAAGGGGTTGGGATGGCCGGTACGATAATCCCCAAGGCCCGGGAACACTACTGGCATCAACGCCAGGAATATCTCACCCCACAGGTTTCAGGGAACCATTCCGCTGCTGCGAGCATAGGCGAACAAGTCGACATCGGTGGAGATGCACAGCCGATTCATCGCGGTGCTCTTCTGCTTGCTGATGGTCGATATGCTGCGATTGACCCGGGCGGCAATCTGGCTGACCGTCATCCCGCTGGCCAGCATCCGCACCACTTCCCGCTCCTTGCCGGACAGTTGCGGGGTTTGTGACTGGTCACCCGTGCCGGCCTGAACCAGCTGCGCCCGCAAGCACTCACTGACAAAGGTCTTGCCCTCACTGACCACCTTGATCGCCGTGGGCAGCTCACGGGCGGAGGCGCTCTTGGCGACAATGGCTTTGGCGCCCTCGGCGAACGAGGCGCGCAGCGTTGCGATATTGGCAAACATCGTCACCAGGATGACCGGTAACCCGGGATACTGGCGCCGCAACAAACCCAGTAGTACATAGCCGTCTGCCTGCTGCCCGCCCGGCATGGCGAAATCCGTCACCAGCACGTCGCAGGGAGTGCTGCCCAGTACCCTTAGCAGCTCATCGGGCCCATTGGCCTCCCCAACTACTTTGCACTTGCCGTTGGCCTCGATAACCACCTTTTGCCCTATACGCACAATAGGATGATCGTCAGCAATTATTACGCGAAGCATATAAACCCATGAGTGATGGCAAAATGATCTTCGCAAAATAACCCCGTAAGCCCTGTGCAACAACTGCCCACCGGAGAGCGGTTTTTACTTGAGCCCCGTGTTATTAAGTAGATGATTTTTTGCCCACAATAAAAAAGGAAACAACTTACAAACTAACACTACTCAAATAAGTAACACCTCCTACAAGATCGCTGGAAGTGTCATAAATCTGTCAAATAGCGCAGATACACCATCAGGTCCTGGTCGAACTGTTTCAGCGCCCGCCAGTTGCGCCGAATGCCTTGATCACGCACCTGCTCGATCAGTCGCGCAGCCCGGCGATCAAGGTCTGTGCTGCCAAAAAATGCCAGGCTTCCCGTCAGGCGGTGCAGGCAATCGATCATCGCGTGGCGGTCGAGGATACGGCAGGCATTCACCAGGCCTGCGTAATCTGCCTCGGCCTCCAGCACCAGGGTGCCTAACATCTGGTTCAGCACCTGTTCATCACCAAATGTCTTGACCAGCTCGGCGCGGGTGGGCCACGCCGCCCCAGGGAGTGAGCCGGAGCGCGGGCTCGCACATGCGCCCAGCGGCTTAGGCAGCCACTGCTCGAGCACCTCGCGCAATTGCTCCAGGGTCAGCGGCTTGAGCAGCCAGGCATCCATGCCGGCTTCCAGGCATCGCCGGGCATCATCTGTTGAGAGCTTGGCGGTCAAGGCAATGATTGGCACACGCGGGCGATTGTGCGCGGCCTCGCGACGCCTGATCTCGCGGGTCATGCTGTAGCCGTCCAGCAGCGGCATGCGGCAATCGCTGATCACCAGATCGAAATGCCGAATGGCGATGGCCGTCAACGCGGCCTGTCCGTTGCACACCAACTCGTGATCGACTTCGAATTTTTGCAGGAACCAGCCCATGAGGGCGCGGTAGGCCTGATGGTCCTCGACGATCAGTACGCTCAAATGCTTCCAATGAGCAGGGGGGCTGCGCCATGGCACCGTTTGCTGCTTTGGGCCGTCGTCAGCAAATACGCTTGGCGTCATGGCCACCTCGATATCGGTGCCGACTTACCAGGTTTATCGGCTGACCCTGGCAGGTCGTCAGTTGAGGGCGCGCACAGCGGGAATTTTCAACCCACCTAAGTGGCGCCCATTACCGATTCAAACTACCCATATGAGTGTCATGTTTACGATACAAGAACTACGAAAAAGGCAGTTTTTCCTACACCACAGTACGCCAATTCCCACTTGACGTATGTCAGCCCGAACACAACTGGATTGTCGTAATTCTTGTATTTCCCCTCCTCCCCACCAGCGCTAAATTGCGCCCCACCCCAAGAGGGCAACCCCGCCACTTCACCTGGCGGTCACACATCGACACTGACTGAACCCGAACCGCGCCAGCCTTTATTCGCTGGGTCGCTGCGGTGAGTCGCATCCGTCAGTTACCACACCGAGACAACACAACATGAACAAGCACCTGATTGCACTGACCGGCGCGCTGTTGATCACTGGCACTTCATCGGTTTTTGCCGCCAGCACCGTCGACCTCACCGTCAAGGGCATCATTACGCCGAATGCCTGTAACCCGACCCTGTCCAGCGGCGGCATCATCGACCACGGCAAGATGTCGGCCAAGGATCTGAACACCGACAAGATCACCCCGCTCCCGCAGCAAACGCTGCAACTGATCGTGAACTGCGATGCAGCGACTCCTTTCGCCCTGAAGGCCACCGACAACCGACGTGAGTCGGGAACAGGTAGTTACTTCGGCCTCGGCACCAACAATGGCAAATCCCTGGGCGCCTACAGCCTGAACATGATTGCCCCGGTGGCCGACAACGAGACCGTGCAAGCCATTGCGTCGTTCGATGGCGGTACCACCTGGGAGCGTTACACCAGCTTTGAAGACCAACTGATGCTCTCCGTGTCCACAGTAGGCGACACCACCCCACGCCCGACCGCAGAGCTGATCACCGACATCCAGTACAGCGGCTACATCAACCGCACCGACGGCCTGGACCTGAGCGGACAAGTCGACATCGACGGCTCGGCCACCATTGAAGTGGTTTACCTGTAAACACTCCCCACCCGCTCTTGAAAATGCATAGGTCAAACAGCTGATGAATTCCTCGCCCGTTGTCTTTCTCGCCACCCTGCTGCTTGTCCCGGCCGTATTCGCCGCCAGCAGTACCGACCTCGCCGTCAAGGGCACCATCACGCCCAATGCCTGCGACCCCACGATCTCCGGTGGAGGTGTAGTGGATTACGGAAAGATGACGGCCAAGGATTTATCCGCTGACAAACCCACCTCGCTGCCGCGCCAGACACTGCAACTGCGCATCGAGTGCAACCACGAGACGCTGCTGGCGTTCAGCACCATCGATAACCGCGCCGGAACTGCAGCGATCAACGAGAACTGGCACGGCTTGGGCACGACGCCCGACGACGAAAAACTGGGCAGTACCGGGTTCGGTCTCTACAACGCCGTGGCCGACGGCGTCCCCGCCAAGACACTGGTCTCAGGCGATGGTGGCGTCACCTGGCACCCTTCGGTATTCCTCGGCCACACGTCCCTTACCGCCATCGGCGCTGCCGGCAACAGCCTGGTACCGATTGCCGTGACCCGGTTCACCGCCGACCTGAGTCTGTACACCATGATCGACAGTGCCGACCGCCTGACTGTACTGGATGAGATCCCTCTGGACGGCCACGCCACCTTGCAAATGAAGTACCTGTAATCCACGTCATCCGGATTCAATCCAAAGGAACCTTGCAGCCATGAACAACACGCTTAACGCCTTGATCGCCACGCTACTGCTGGGCACTTGCGCGCAAGCTCTCGCAGCATCCACGGTAGACCTCACCGTCACCGGGACAATCACCCCCAATGCCTGTACGCCGAGCCTGTCTGGAAGCGGAGTGGTCGACTACGGCAAGCTGTCGGCCAAGGACCTGAACCTGACCACACAGACCCCCTTGCCGATGACCACCTTGCAGATGGTTATCGAGTGCGACGGTGCCACGCTGTTTGCAATCAAAGGCACCGACAATCGTGCAGGCTCCGCCTCCGGACCCTCCGCTCGTACGTACGGCCTGGGGTTGATCAACAACGACCAGAAGCTGGGCAATTACATGGTTGCACTGGCAAACCCCGTCACCGAGGCCGGCGCGACTCAAGTTCTGGAATCGATCGACAACGGCGCCACATGGCGAGACGGGTCCACCGGAATCCCCCCGTCTTCGCTAGCAGCCTTTGGTGATCGCTCATCGGGCGTCTGGCTACCGATCCCGATCGCCAAGGTGACCACTGACGTGAATATCTGGGGTTTTATCGCCCGCGCCGACAGCCTGGACTTGAGCGACGAACATAAAATCGACGGCTCCGCCACGTTCGAAGTCAAGTACCTGTAACCCAAGCCATGGACGTGCATCACGGCGACGTCGCATCCAGGCGACGTCGCCCTTCATACCGACCGCACTGAAGACCGAATGATGAACAAACACCTACGCCTTTTCGCGACGCTGTTATTGCTCAACACCGGCTCCACAGTATTCGCCGACACCGCCACCGACATGACCGTCTCGGGCCTGGTCACTCCCAGTTCCTGCACTGCCACCCTGTCCGGCAACGGTGTGATCGACCACGGCAAGATCGCCGCCCATGGCCTGAACCCAGGCACGCCCACTGCCCTACCTACTCAATGGCTGGACCTGGAAATCCACTGCACTGCCCCCATGCTGTTTGCCTTGGTGGGCATCGACGATCGAGCAGACTCATCACCTGCGCCCGGCACTGCGTTTGGCTTGGGCAAGAACACCCACGCTCCCGACGAGCACCTGGGCTCGGTCTCGCTGGCGTTCGAAAATGCCCTGGCCGACACCCAGCCGATGCAATCAATGGCCTCGACCAACCAGGGCGCCACCTGGACCGCGCAAGAGGCGATTCACCCCAGGGCCTTGATGGCTTTTTCCCGGCCAGGTCGCCCGCTGCCCGAACACATCGTGGAACTGAACACCCGCATCCGCGCCAACACCGTTATCAACCCGGCACACCGTTTGACCCTCAAACACGAGGTGCCGCTCGATGGCTCATTGGTCCTGGATTTGCGTTACCTGTAACCGCCCTGCACTCAATCAGGATGCACCTCATGAAAACGTACTCAACCTTATGCCGGATCCTCGGCAGCCTCGGCGCTCTTGCCTGGCTGTTGAGCACCCAGGCCCGAGCCGATGGCATGGTGCCCGACACCTCGGTGGTGATTGTCTATGAAGAAGAAGGTGAAGCGTCGGTGTCGGTGACCAACACCGACAACAAGCTCGCGCTGCTGCACGTCACCCTCGAAGACCTGCCCGAAGACCTCGAGCCGCTGCTGTTTGTGACCCCTCCCCTGGCGCGGGTCGAAGCGGATAAAAGCCAGCTGGTGCGGTTTATCCTGCAGAACCAGAAACCCCTGCAAACCCAGCGCCTGAAACGGGTGATCTTCGAAGGCATGCCCAAGGACCGCACGCCTGCCGAGGCCGGGCATGCACGAGTAGGCGTGACGGTACGCCAGAACCTGCCGGTGATTCTTCATCCCAAGGGCTTGGCGCCAAATCGCACCCCGTGGAAGGGCCTGACCTGGTCCCTGGACAATGGCCAGTTACGGGTATTGAACGACAGCAAATACGTGGTGCGCATGGCGCAGGAACTGCAATTGTTGCCGGGCAATGACAAGGCCGTACTGCCTCGAACCTACATCCTGCCTGGTGAAACCCTGAGCGTGCCAGCTCCGGACAAGGTCGCCACCTCGGTACGCATGCAACCGGCGACGGTTTATGGCTTTGCGGTGGCGGCATTCGAAGCGCCGATCAATACCGCTACCCAACGCTGAAACCACCACGCACCTATAACGAAGTGACTGCCCAGACCGTCACCGGGAAGACCGCCTGCACAGGCCATCTTCCATAACCCGAGTGCCTTCTCGTGAACACAGTAACTCCCGACCGTGACGGCAAAGCCGTGGGCGGTTTTTCTCCACACCTGCGTCCCAGACAATTGGCCTGGATCGCCCTGAAACCAGCGTTGGTCCTATTGTTTACGTCCTCGTGGGCCGAGGCTGCGCCCGCCGGACAATCCTTTGACCCGCAAACTCTGCAGCAGCGAGGCATCGACCCTGAACTGGCGTACTTGCTGCTGGATGCGCCGCGTTATACCAGCGGCGTTCATGCCGTGAGCCTGACCGTCAATGGTCAACGGCGCGGCCGGGTGGATGTGCGCTTCGACAGCCAGGGCACGCTGTGCTTTGATCGGCCATTGCTGGACACCGCGAACCTGGTGGTGCCTGCACCGCTGGCAAGCACGGGCTGCCATGACTTTCTTGGCGAATACCCGCAAACCGTCATCGAACAGGACCCGGCGAGCCTCAGCGTTTCATTATTAGTACCCACCGAGGCATTGCGCCCGCGACAACGCGAGCTGTCTGGCTACCAAACGGGTGGTTTTGCCGGCCTGCTCAACTACGACGTGACCGGGCTCTACAACCGCTACGGTGACGACAGCAGCCGTTTCGGTTCGGCCAATACGGAAGTCGGCTTTAACGCCGGCGACTGGATCGTGCGCAGCCGCCAAGTGCAAACCTGGCAAGAACAGCGCTCGCGTACCACCCACCTGGAAGCCTACGCCCAGCGCACCTTTGCTGCGCAGCAGGCGGTGTTGCAGGCCGGGCAAGTGACGCTCTACAACCCGGTGCTGTCCACTGCTCAGATCACCGGGGTTCAAGTGTTCACCGAACAGGCCCTGCAGGATCAGGCACAAGGCGCGACCATCGCCGGCATCGCCAACAGCCCGGCCCAGGTTGAGGTTCGGCAGAACGGCGCGTTGATTCATTCAACCGTCGTGCCTGCGGGGCCGTTCTCACTGACGGATGTGCGGCGCCTGAATACGCGCTCGGATGTCGAGGTAACCGTCAAGGAAAGCACCGGCGAACAGCGCCGGTTCACGGTGCCCGCCGCGATGCTCGGCAGCGGGCTGGCGGCTCCGGGTTACTCGGTAGGCGCCGGGCGTGTGCGCAATATCGGCCAAACTGAAGGTGACGATCCATGGGTGGTCAGTGCCGGGTGGAGCGGCGCGTTGAACCCGCTGGTCAGCGTGGGTGCCGGCGCCTTGATGGCGGAGGATTACCGCTCCACCGGCGCCAGCCTGGGCTGGTTGCCGTGGGCGGACGGCCAACTGCAACTGGCCACTCAACTGGCCGACGCCAGCGGCCGGGAAAACGTGCGTGGGCTACAGACCGACCTGTCGTTGTCCCAACGCCTGGGCCAGCAATGGTCGATCACCGCGGGTACCTCCCACCGCACGCCGGGTTACCGCGAGTTGGAAGACACTGCCTATGACTACCGTGAGGACGACAACGGTCGGCGCTCGCGCTACCGCGACCAGCAAAGCCTGTCCCTGGGATGGGCGCACCCGTGGCTCGGCGCATTCAACGCGGGAGTTTCACGCACCAGCACTTTCAACGGCGATAACAGTAGCCGGGCCCTGGCCTCCTGGGGCACCAGTGTACGGGGCGTGTCGGTGTCGGCCAGTGCGGAATGGCAAGTCAGCGGCCGTCAAAATGACGACAACGCGGTGTACCTGACCCTCAGCGTGCCCCTGGGAGAAACCCGCAGGGGCCGGACCTGGATGCGTAATTCCGGGGGTGAACACCGCATCGGCGTGGGCTTGAGTGAACAGGTCAACGACCAACTGAGTTACCGGGTCAGCGCCGAACATGACAGCCGCGACCAGCAAGTGGAGTCCACGCTGGGAGTGTCCTATCTGCCGCGCTACAGCCAGCTCGACCTCAACTACAGCCGCTCCGACGCCGAGCGCTCGAGTTACCAGGGCGGTGCCCGTGGCGCCATCGTCGCCCACGGCGACGGCCTGACCTTTTCACCTTATCCGGTACGCGACACCTTCGCACTGGTATCGGTGGGGGACATGGCCGGGATCAAGCTCAGCACACCCAGTGGCCCGGTGTGGACCGACGGGCTGGGCCAGGCGGTGGTCTCGCAAGTAGCCGCCTACGGGCGTAGCGCAGTGGAGGTGCAAACCCGTTCGCTGCCGCGCAATGCCGACATCAGCAATGGTCTGGCGGTCATTTCCGCTGGGCGAGGCGCCGTGGACAGGGTTGAGTTCGGCGTGGCCGTTACCCGCCGGGCATTGTTGACAGTTACTACGCCACAGGGGCAACCACTGCCGCGTGGAGCCACGGTGAGCACGGCCGATGGCGAGTTTGTAACGCTGGTGCAGGAAGGCAGCCAAGTGTTCCTGCCCAACGTATCGGATCCGCGCCGCCTGTGGGTCAAGGGCCTCGGTATCAAGCGCTGTGAACTGCACTTCAGCCTGGAACAAAAAACCGATCCCCAAGTGTATTTCGAGACCGTTGCGGCTCAGTGCCTGACGCCATGAGGAACCTGCGATGAAGCACTTACCACGTATCTGCGTGCTGGCCTTGCTTGCCTCCCACCAGGCCCAGGCACTGGCGGACGATTGCCAGTTGACCCTGAGCGAGTCACACCTGGACTTCGGCCTGATGAACCGGGTCATCCACAGTCCTGCCAGCCGTGAAATCCAGTTAGGGGAGCGGTACCTGAGCCTGAATCTCAACTGCGCGCAGCCCACGGACATGAGCATTTTTTACCGAGCACTGGCCGCCGTCGGCAGCGAACGTTTTCGTTTCAGTGACCGTGGCAGCTATGCCGTGCAGGCAAGCGATGGCGTGCTCGACGGGCAGGCGGTGGAGTTGGGTTTGATCTCCGGCCCGGGGCAACCACCTGGCACCCGCGCCAACCTGCTGGACTGGCTCGCGGACCAGGCGATCGCGCCGTTACGCGACGGCTTGCCGGCTCGTGGCAGCAGCTTTTCGGTACAACTGCGGGTCAGTGCCTGGGCGTTGGGAGATGCCACCCAAGTGCGCGACGCCGTGACCTGGGAAGCTTCCGGATTGTTTGACGCGGTGGCCACCGGCCGCGCACGGGAGATGACCCTGAACGCCCATTTCGCCCCGGCGGCCTGCGAAATCAACCTGTCCAACGGCGGCGTAATCGACTATGGCCGCATGTGGGCCAAAAGCCTGAATGCCGACCGCGACACGGCGCTGGCTTCCCGCAACCTGACCCTGGGCATTGGCTGTGACGGCCCCACGCAATTCGCCCTGCTGATGCACGACAACCGCAAAGGCTCCGCCACGGGCGGCACCGACGAGACAGCCTACGGCCTGGGCGTGGACAACAGCCGCAACAAGATCGGCCGCTACTTTCTGTATTTCGACCCTTTCGATATGCAGGCCGATACCCTGCCCACCCTCTATCGCACCGACTCCACCACCGGCGGTGTGGCCTGGAGCAGTTCCAACGCGTACCCGATCCCCATTGGCCAAAACAGCTGGCTGGGCTTCACAGACATCCCGGGCAGCCACACGGGGCCTTCGGCCATTACCCATTTGAGTGGCCAAGTGAGTGTCAGGGCGATTCTTGCGCCCACCAATAACCTGGACCTGAGCACCGACGTACTGCTCGACGGCTCAGGCACGATCGAAATCAAATACCTCTAGAGGACTTTTCCATGAAGCGCTTCCTGATCCCGCTCGCGACAGTATCGACACTGGGTTTGAGCACCGTGGCACTGGGTGCCTCCACCATCAACCTGACCGTCGAGGGCTTGCTCTCCCCGACCGCCTGCACACCGCTGCTATCGAGTAATGGCCTGATCGACTACGGCAAGATTTCCCAGAAAGACTTGAACCTTGATCGCGGCACCCGCCTGCCGATCCAGTACCTGGACGTGACCGTCGACTGCAACGGCAACAGTCGCTTTGCCCTGCGCATGCGCGATAACCGAGACGGCACGGCGAACGTCAACAGCGAGATTTTCTACGGCCTGGGCCTGGATAAAAGTGGCAACAAGATCGGGCTCTATTCCCTGAGCTTCGACCCGACGCAAACCGAGGCCAGCCCTTTGCTGGAAGTCTATGGCACCGAATCCACCACTGGCGGATTGGCCTGGCGCAGCGCCAACAGCAACCCGATTGATATCGGCGCGCGCAGCTACCTGGGGTTTACTGATCAAGCCGGGAGCACCACAGGGCCGGCGGCAATCAAGTTTCTCAGCAGTCGGGTGAAGATTGAGACGGTCATCGCCGCCAAGCAGAACCTGGACCTGAGCAGCGAGATCACCATGGATGGCTCCAGTACCCTGGAGGTCATCTACCTCTAGATTTTTCACTGGTGACGCCGACATACAGGGCACGCCCTGCGCCCAGGCCGGCAATGATCGCGCCCAGGCCGATCACCGCGAAAATCCAGCCGGTGGCGTTCCAGCCGCCTGTCCAGTCATGCACCAGCCCTACCGCGAACGGCCCCATGGACGCCAGGGTATAGCCGATACCCTGGGCCATGCTCGACAGGTTGGCGGCCACATGGGAGTCCCGTGAACGCAGCACGATCAAGGTCAGCGCCAGGCTGAACGTGCCGCCCTGGCCCAGGCCCAGCAGAATCGCCCAGCCCCACAAACCGTCCAGCGGTGCATAGAGGCAACCGAACAGCCCACCCAGCGTCAGCACCATCACCACCACAATGGCCAGGCGCTGGTCCTTACCGCGGGTAGCCAGCCAGGGAGCAGCCAGGGAACTGGCCAACTGCACAATCACCGAACCAGAAAGTACCAGGCCCGCCTGGGTCGCGGTCAGGCCACGGCCGATCAGGATCGACGGCAACCAGCCAAACACGATGTAGGCCAGTGACGATTGCAGGCCCATGTACAAGGTCACCTGCCAGGCCAGCGGGTCACGCAGCAGACCTTTCACCCGATAGGCAACCTGGTGGGCACCGTGCTTCTGGCCGACTTGCGGCAGCCAGAACAGCGCCGCGACCAACGCCGGGAGAATCCAGAAACCCAGGCCGATGTTCCAGCTGTCGCCGAAGTAATGGCTGAGCGGCACCGTGGCGCCGGCCGCCAGCGCGGCGCCCAGGCACAACGCCATGGTGTACACGCCGGTCATGGTACCGGCCTGTTTGGCGAAGTCGCGTTTGACGATACCGGGCAACAGCACACCGATGATGCCGATGCTCGCGCCCGCCAGCAGGCTGCCGGCGAACAGCCCGGCTTCACCGAATGAACTGCGCAGAATGATCCCGCAGGCCAGCGTCAGCAGAATCCCCAACACCACGCGCTCGGCGCCAAAGCGCCGGGCCAGGATCGGAGCCAGCGGAGCAAACAGGCCCAAGCACAACACGGGCAACGTGGTGAGCAAACCGGCCTTGGCAGCCGACAAGCCGAGGCTATTGGACACCTCCGCCAGCAGCGGCGCCATGCTCGAAAGCGCCGGACGCAAGTTCAACGCAACCAGGATCAGGCCCAGCAACAACAGCCACGGACGACGCACCACCGGTGGGCTGTGCTGGACTTCATCGTCATCGGCTTCGGCGTCGATCAGCAGTTCTTCAAGGGCGTTTTCTGAACGGGACATGGGGATCTCGGATTCAAGGTTCATTGATCAACTGCCGGGAAAGCGCCTTGGCACGTTCCGGGTCCTGTTGTTCCACGGCATCGAGCAAGGCGCCGTGCAGGTCGAACACCGCTTGCCGGCGCGGCTGGATGTTCAGGGTCTGGCGCAACTGCGCGCCGACGATGCTGGAAAAGTACTGGTAAAGCTCGCTCAAGGCCGGGTTGTGAGCCGCATCCACCAGGCGTTTGTGGAACACCAGGTCGCAGCTGATGTAGTGCTCAAGATCACCGTGGTAATGGTCGCCGCTGGATTTCAGTGCCGCGCGCAAGGCGATCAGGTCTTCATCGGTGCGGCGCAAGGCAGCCAGGCCAATGGCCTCGACTTCAAGAATCTGCCGCGTCTCCTGGGCCTGGACCAGGGTGCAATGGGACAAGGCTTTCATCGCGCCCAACGGGTCGGTCATGGAACGCAAATAGCTGCCGTCGCCTTGGCGGATCTCGATCAATCCGGAGAACGCCAATACGCGCATGGCTTCGCGCACAGTGTTACGGCTGATCCCCAACTCGGCAGACAACTCGGGCTCGGTGGGCAGGCGTTCGCCAATGGCCCACACGCCTTGGGTGATGCGCTGGCGCAACTGTTCGAGGGCTTGGTCGACCAGGGAGCGTTTGATCAGAGGAGCGATGTCTGTCATGGGTTTCGTCCTTTCATCCAATCATAGGATGAATTTTCCTACAGCCTATTCGGAGTTGCCTACAAAGGCAACGCACTAGGGTTCTTGAGGAGGAAAAGGAGCAGTATTTTCGATTGGTAAAATTACCCTCAGAGGGTAATTATTGGACTCAGGTGTCTTATGGAAAAGTACACACCTCATTACGATTTGGCGGTGATAAAGGCGGATGTCAGGCGGCTTGGAAAGCAAGCATTTACTCAAAGCGCACGCCGTTGCGGCGAGGATCTTGATTTAAGCATCGAACAAATGCAGGCGGTCATTTTCGAGTTGAAAAACACGATGTTGTACAAGTCGATGACCACTCATGACGACCATCGAGTTTGGCAAGATGTGTATCACATTCACTCACATGATCTGGAGATCTACATCAAGGTGACCTACCGCACGGATAGTAAACCTCCGGTGATCTCCTTCAAGGAGAAAAACCCATGAAAACAGAGCAATGCTTCAGCTGCGGCAGGCATGACGGAATGCATCACTTCTCAGGACGTAGCGAAACATCGGAAGACAAAGGTTTGCATCGCCGTATAGACGATCTGTCTGGATGGGAGTGCCAGGCATGTGGAGAGGTGATCCTGGACCCCGAAGACGCGGAACGCTATTCAGACCACTGCGATGAAATAGTCCACAGTTTCAGGCAGATGGTCGGCACCGAGATGAAGCGCATACGCCGCAAACTGCACCTTTCACAAAAAGAAACGGTACAACTGCTATCGGGTGGCGGCCACAACGCCTTATCTCGTTACGAGCGCGGTGAGGTATTGCCCCCCAAGTCCCTGGTAGTCCTGATGCGTTTGCTTGAGCGTCACCCCCACTTGCTGGTCGAAGCAAAAATCCTGAGTGAAGGCGCAGATCTTCGTAACTCCGTGCATACGGTACATAAAGAACACGAGACCCTGACCACAACTTGATTGAGGGCAAAAATAAACCCGGCACCAGGCCGGGTTTATTGTTTCAAGCATTACCCATGGATCAATGCAGAATCTGGCTCAAGAACAACTTGGTCCGATCATTCTGCGGGTTGTCGAAGAAGTCATTCGGCGCCGCCTGTTCAACGATCTCGCCCTTGTCCATAAAGATCACACGGTTGGCCACGGTGCGCGCAAAGCCCATTTCGTGGGTTACGCAGAGCATGGTCATGCCGTCTTCCGCCAGGCCGATCATGGTGTCCAGCACCTCTTTCACCATCTCCGGATCGAGTGCCGAGGTCGGCTCATCGAACAACATGATTTTCGGCTTCATGCACAACGCACGGGCAATCGCCACGCGCTGTTGCTGACCGCCGGAGAGTTGGCCCGGAAACTTGTGGGCCTGCTCCGGAATACGCACGCGCTCCAGGTAGTGCATGGCAATTTCTTCAGCCTTGCGCTTGGGCATCTTGCGGACCCACATCGGTGCCAGCGTGCAGTTCTGCAGGATGGTCAGGTGCGGGAACAGATTGAAGTGCTGGAACACCATGCCGACTTCACGGCGGATCGCTTCGATCTGCTTGAGGTCATTGGTCAGTTCCACACCATCGACCACGATGCGGCCCTGCTGGTGCTCTTCCAGACGGTTGAGGCAGCGGATGGTGGTGGACTTGCCGGAACCCGACGGGCCGCACAGCACGATACGCTCGCCCTGCTTGACGTTCAGGTTGATGTCTTTCAACACGTGGAACTGGCCGTACCACTTGTTGACGCCCTGCATCTGAATAATGCCTTCAGGGCTCACAGGCTGTTTGATCGCTTCACTCATCACAAAACTCCTAACGCTTGTGGCCTGTGTCCAGCTTGTGTTCCAAATGAATGGAATAGCGGGACATACCAAAACAGAAAATCCAGAACACCAGGGCGGCGAACACGTAGCCTTCAGTGGCCATGCCCAACCATTTCGGGTCGGCGGCGGCTTGCTTGACGCTGTTGAGCAGGTCGAACAGGCCGATGATGATCACAAGGCTGGTGTCCTTGAACAACGCGATAAACGTGTTGACGATGCCCGGGATCACCATCTTCAGCGCCTGGGGCAAAATCACCAGGCCCATGCTGCGCCAGTAACCCAGGCCCATCGCGGCGGCGGCTTCGTACTGCCCCTTGGGAATCGCCTGCAAACCACCGCGCACCACTTCGGCCACGTAGGCCGACTGGAACAGGATCACGCCGATCAAGGCCCGCAGCAGTTTGTCGATGCCCATGCCTTCCGGCAGGAACAGCGGCAACATCACCGACGACATGAACAACACCGTGATCAACGGCACACCGCGCCAGAACTCGATGAAGGTCACGCACACCACACGAATCGCCGGCATGTTCGAACGCCGACCCAGCGCCAGCACAATGCCCAGCGGCAAGGCCCCGGCAATGCCGACGGTGGAGATCACCAGGGTCAGCATCAAGCCGCCCCATTGGCTGGTGGCCACGTTGGTCATGCCGAAGATCCCGCCGTGGAGCAGGAAGTAGGCAACGATCGGGTACACCACCAAAAAGCTCAGGCCGTAGACCGCCTTGCGGGTGAAGCGCGAAATGAACAACGGCGCCACGCCAACGATGGCCAGCCACACGGTCAGGTCCACGCGCCAGCGCAGGTCGCCGGGGTAGTAGCCGTACATGAACTGCCCGAAACGCTGTTGGATAAACACCCAGCAGGCGCCTTCCTTGGTGCAGTCGGCGCGGGTAGTGCCCACCCAGTTGGCATCGAAGATCGCCCAGCTGAGGATCGGCGGCACTATCAGGTAGATCAGGTAGAACGCCAGCAACGTCAGCAGGGTGTTGAGCCAGCTGGAAAACAGGTTGGCACGCATCCACGCCATCGGCCCGAAGACCTTGTTGGGTGGTGGCATGTCAGGTTTGAAAGTATGAGAAGTCATGCTGGTTTCCTCACCGCTCGATCAGCGCAATGCGCTTGTTGTACCAGTTCATCAGCAGGGAAATGCTGATGCTGATCGCCAGGTACACGCTCATGGTGATGGCAATGACTTCGATGGCCTGGCCGGTCTGGTTGAGCACCGTGCCGGCAAACAGCGAAACCATTTCCGGGTAACCGATACCGGCGGCCAGTGACGAGTTTTTCGCCAGGTTGAGGTATTGGCTGGTCAGCGGCGGGATGATCACGCGCAGGGCTTGCGGGATGATCACTTTGCGCAGGGTCGGACCGTTGCGCAGCCCGAGGGAGCGCGCCGCTTCAGTCTGGCCGTGGCTGACGGACTTGATGCCCGAACGCACGATCTCGGCGATGAACGCCGCGGTGTACACGGTCAAGGCCAGGGTCAGCGCCAGCAACTCGGGAATCAACACCCAGCCGCCAACAAAGTTGAAGCCTTGCAGCTTCGGCATTTCCCAGTGCAGCGGCGCGCCGAAAACCAGTGCGCACAGTGCCGGGATCACCACCAACAGTGCCAGGCCGACCCAGAATTTATGGAACGGAACACCGGTGGCTTCAAAGCGTTTGTTGGCCCAACGGGTCATCAGTACGATGGCGATAATCGCCACTACAACGCTGATCACAAACGGCCAGAAGCCGTCCGCCGCCAACGCGGCAGGCATGTTCAGGCCACGGCTGCTGACGAAGAAGGTGTCGCCGAAGTTGTGGCTGTTACGCGGCCCCGGCATCGTCAGGAATACCGCGAAGTACCAGAACAGGATTTGCAGCAGCGGCGGAATGTTGCGGAACACTTCCACATACACGGTCGCCAGCTTGTTGATCATCCAGTTGGGCGACAAGCGCGCCACGCCGATGATGAACCCGAGGATGGTCGCCAGGACCACACCGATCACGGTCACCAGCAACGTGTTGAGCAGACCGATCACAAAGACCCGGGCATAGCTGTCCGATTCGGTGTAGTCGATCAGGTGCTGAGCGATGCCGAAGCCGGCACTGCGCTCAAGAAAGTCGAAACCCGAGGTAATGCCCCGGTGTTGAAGGTTGGTTTGCGTGTTGTTGAACAGGTACCAGCCCAACGAGACCACCGCCACAATCGTGATGATCTGGAATAGCCACGCACGCACTTTTGGATCACTGAAGCTGAGCTTCTGTTTTGGTGCGCCGATTTGATTTTGCATTAAGTGCCCCAGGAATAATGGAACAGAACATCACCCGGCGGTTGGCCCACCGGGTGATAGAACCATCAGCGATCAGCGCACAGGTGGTGCGTATTGAATGCCGCCGTTGTTCCACAGCGCGTTCAGGCCACGGTCGATTTCCAGCGGAGTGCTTTTGCCGAGGTTTTTCTCGAACACTTCACCGTAGTTACCCACTTGCTTGACGATCTGTACGACCCAGTCCTTCTTCACTTTCAGGTCTTTGCCGTATTCGCCATCAGCACCCAGCAGACGGGCTACGTCCGGGTTCTTGGTGGATTTGGCTTCAGCTTCGACGTTTTTCGAAGTGATGCCGGCTTCTTCAGCGTTGAGCATGGCGTAGCCAACCCAGCGCACGATGGCCAGCCACTCGTCGTCGCCGTTACGCACGACAGGACCCAGAGGTTCCTTGGAAATGGTTTCCGGCAACACCACGTAATCCTTCGGCGAGGCCAACTTGCTGCGCTGGGCAAACAGTTGGGACTTGTCGGAGGTCAGTACGTCGCAACGCCCGGATTCCAGCGACTTGGCGCTTTCATCGGAGGTGTCGAACGTGATCGGGGTGTACTTCAGGTTGTTGGCGCGGAAGTAGTCGGAAACGTTCAGCTCGGTGGTGGTACCGGCCTGGATGCAGATGGTTGCACCGTCCAGTTCCTTGGCGCTTTTAACGCCAAGCTTGTTGTTAACCAGGAAGCCAACACCGTCATAGTAGGTGATGAAGCCCGGGAATTTCAGGCCCATGCCGGCATCGCGAGAGCTGGTCATGGTGGTGTTACGCGACAGGATGTCGACTTCGCCAGACTGAAGCGCGGTGAAACGCTCCTTGGCATTCAACTGGCTGAATTTGACCTTGGTTGCGTCGCCGAATACGGCAGCGGCAACAGCACGGCATACGTCAGCGTCGATCCCGAGGATCTTGCCACTGGCGTCCGGCACCGAGAAGCCTGGCAGACCGTCGCTCACGCCACACTGCACAAAGCCTTTCTTCTGCACGGCATCCAGAGTGGCGCCAGCCTGGGCGAAACCACTGACACCCAATACGGCAGCCGCGGTCACGATGGCCAGGGTGGATTTCAATACCTTCATTCAAACCTCCAGTTTTGCTCTTGTTGTGTCGGAGCTCAAACCCCACCGCACCCTTATGAGGCGACATCGACCCGTGTTGGCTTTTTTTGGGGTCAAACAGCATGAGGTTTTTGCTTTAAGTCCAGTTGCTATCCCCCAGGCGTCAGTCACTGATAGTGTTACCGCCTGGGGTGAGCCTTGACATCGGGTTTCTCATAGCAAGCCCCGTACCAGACTGGTGGCTGAGTCGTTTCAGCCCATGGTCAAGAGCAAAAGATTCAACCTTGCGACATTCTCTTAACAGATCAACTCGTCGCGCACCGTTCCGACGCACTCAATCGGAGCGCACGCACATTTATGGAGCAGACATGACCGAACCCTTGATTCTTCAGCCCGCCAAGCCCGCAGACGCCTGCGTAATCTGGTTGCATGGCCTGGGTGCCGATCGCTACGACTTCCTGCCGGTGGCCGAAGCCCTACAGGAAAAACTCCTGTCTACGCGCTTTGTCCTGCCCCAGGCGCCGACACGCCCCGTGACCATTAATGGCGGCTATGAGATGCCCAGCTGGTACGACATCAAGGCCATGAGCCCGGCGCGCTCGATCAGCGTTGAGGAACTGGAAGCCTCGGCAAAAATGGTCACTGACCTGATCAAGGAACAAAAAAGCAGCGGGATAGACGCCTCGCGGATTTTCCTCGCCGGTTTTTCCCAGGGCGGCGCCGTGGTGTTCCACACCGCTTTCCTGAAATGGCAGGGCGCATTGGGTGGCGTGATTGCCCTCTCCACCTACGCTCCCACCTTTGGCGACGAACTTGAATTGTCGGCCAGCCAGCAACGAATTCCGGTGCTGTGCCTGCACGGCCAATACGACGACGTGGTGCAGAACGCCATGGGTCGCAGCGCCTATGAGCATTTGAAGTCGCGCGGTGTCACCGTTGCATGGCAGGAATACCCAATGGGCCACGAAGTGTTACCCCAGGAGATACACGATATTGGTGACTGGTTGGCCGCCCGCCTGGGCTGAAAACCACCCATTGTGTAGCCGTATGACCAACGCACTACGCCGCGCCCGATTCTTGCATTACACTGGCCGGCGTACATTCCTTAACCAATTGATGAGATGACCGTGCTCAAAGCACTCAAAAAGATGTTCGGTAAAAGCGAGGCTGAGCAGCTCGCGCCAGGTTCCAGTGCCCCCGCCCACGTTCAAGGCAGCCGCAATGACGGCCAGCAGCCTGGCCGGACCGCACCTGTAGCCTCGCCAAAAAAAGAGCCGGTGACCACACCCGCCACGGTTAACGTCGCTGAAGAGCCAGCCGCCGACCAACCACGCCAGGAGCCACGCCAGGAAAAACCGCGTCGCGAACGCGCGCCGAAACCTGTGGTTATTCCCTGGAAACTGGAAAACTTCGCCGTCGAGCCCCAGGAAGGCAAAACCCGCTTTCATGATTTCAAGCTCGCCCCGGAACTGATGCACGCCATCCAGGACCTGGGTTTCCCGTACTGCACGCCGATCCAGGCGCAGGTATTGGGCTTCACCCTCGCCGGCAAAGACGCCATCGGTCGCGCACAGACCGGTACCGGCAAGACCGCAGCGTTTCTGATCTCGATCATCACCCAACTGCTGGAAACCCCGCCGCCGAAAGAGCGCTACATGGGTGAGCCACGCGCCCTGATCATCGCCCCGACCCGGGAGCTGGTGGTGCAGATCGCCAAGGACGCCGCCGACCTGACCAAATACACCGGCCTCAACGTAATGACGTTTGTCGGTGGCATGGACTTCGACAAGCAGCTCAAGCACCTGGAAGCGCGCCACTGCGACATCCTGGTGGCCACACCGGGCCGCTTGCTGGACTTCAACCAGCGCGGCGACGTGCACCTGGACATGGTCGAAGTGATGGTGCTGGACGAAGCCGACCGCATGCTCGACATGGGCTTCATCCCGCAAGTGCGTCAGATCATCCGCCAGACTCCGCCGAAAAACGAACGCCAGACCCTGCTGTTCTCCGCGACCTTCACCGAAGACGTGATGAACCTCGCCAAGCAGTGGACCACTGACCCGTCCATCGTCGAGATCGAGGCACTCAACGTTGCCAGCGAGAACGTCGAACAGCACATCTATGCCGTGGCCGGCGCCGACAAATACAAGCTGCTCTACAACCTGATCAACGACAACGGTTGGGAGCGGGTCATGGTGTTTGCCAACCGCAAGGACGAAGTGCGGCGCATCGAAGAACGCCTGGTGCGTGATGGCGTGAATGCTGCGCAACTGTCAGGCGACGTGCCGCAGCACAAGCGCATCAAGACCCTGGAAGGTTTCCGCGAAGGCAAGATTCGCGTGCTGGTGGCCACCGACGTGGCCGGGCGCGGGATTCACATCGATGGCATCAGCCACGTGATCAACTTCACCCTGCCGGAAGTGCCGGACGACTACGTGCACCGGATTGGCCGTACCGGCCGTGCGGGCGCTGCGGGCGTGTCCATCAGCTTTGCCGGTGAAGACGATTCGTATCAGTTGCCGTCGATCGAAACCTTGCTGGGTCGCAAGATCAGCTGCGAAACGCCGCCGACGCATTTGTTGCGCCCTGTAGAGCGCAAACGCCCGTAAGGACTACGCCGCATTCTGTAGGAGCGAGCTTGCTCGCGAAAAACGTTAACGATAACGCGTGCATCCTGGATAAACGCGGTGCCACAGAGTTTTTCGCGAGCAAGCTCGCTTTTACAGGAGAGCCCACATGAACCAGGCGGACTACCTCATCATCGGCGGTGGCATCGCTGGCGCATCCGCCGGCTACTGGCTGTCACAACATGCCCGCGTCATTGTGCTGGAGCGCGAGTCGATGCCGGGCTACCACTCCACCGGCCGCTCCGCCGCCCTCTACATCGCCGCCTACGGCACGCCACAGGTACGCGCCCTCACCCTCGGCAGCCGCGCCTTCTTTGATCACCCGCCCACAGGCTTTGCCGAACACCCGTTGCTCACACCCCGTGGTGAAGTGTTGGTGGACTTGATCGGCGATCCCGATGAGCTGCAGCGCCAGTACCTGAGCGCCAAGGCCCTGGTGCCGGAAACGCGACTGCTCGACGTCGAAGAGTCGATGGCCATGATGCCCATCCTGCGCCGGGAAAAAGTCCATGGCGGGATCTACGACCCGACCGTCTGTGACATCGACACCGATGCGCTCTATCAGGGTTACTTGCGCGGCATTCGGCGCAATGGCGGTGAAATCCACACCGACAACAACGTGCAGAAACTGACCCGCGACGTTCAGGGCGTGTGGCTGGTACGCACCGCGCAACAGCATTTCAGCGCCCCGGTGATCATCAACGCCGCCGGCGCGTGGGCCGACCACATCGGTGAGCTGGCCGGCGCACAGAAAATCGGCCTGCAACCCAAACGTCGCAGCGCCTTCGTCTTCGCCCCGCCTGCCGACTTGAACATTCATGCATGGCCGGAGCTGGCCGCCCTCGACGGTTCGTTCTATATGAAACCCGATGCGGGCATGTTCCTCGGCTCACCGGCCAATGCCGACCCGGTAGAGCCCCACGATGTGCAGCCGGAAGAGCTGGACATTGCCACGGGGATCTATCACATCGAGGAAGCCACCACCCTGACCATCCGCCGCCCCGCACGGACTTGGGCCGGGCTGCGCAGTTTCGTCAGCGATGGTGATCTGGTCTGCGGGTTCGATCCACAGGTGGAGGGTTTGTTCTGGATTGCGGCTCAGGGCGGTTATGGGATTCAGACCTCACCGGCCATGGGCCAGGCCAGTGCTGCGCTGGTGCGTGGGAAGCCTTTGCCGGATGCATTGGCGGCGTTCGGGTTGACCGAAGCGATGCTGTCGCCGCACCGGCTGCAAGCCTCGACCTAATCTCTGTGGCGAGGGAGCTTGCTCCCGCTGGAGTGCGCAGCGCTCCCACTTTTTTTGGGGCCGCTTCGCAGCCCAGCGGGAGCAAGCTCCCTCGCCACACGTTATTTCCAGCGGTCAGCGGCAGCGTGATCGCTGTCGCGCCCTTCTACCCAGCGCGGCCCTTCACTGGTGTTTTCCTTCTTCCAGAACGGCGCCCGCGTCTTCAGGTAGTCCATCACAAAGGCGCAGGCATCGAACGCCGCCTGGCGATGGGCACTGGCCGCCGCCACGAACACGATCGGCTCACCCGGCTCGAGAGCGCCGATGCGGTGCAGCACTTCCAGCTTGAGCAGTGGCCAGCGTTGTTCGGCCTCCACGGCGATTTTGCCGAGGGCTTTTTCAGTCATGCCCGGATAGTGTTCGAGGAACATTCCGGCCACATCCAGGCCATCATTGAAGTCGCGCACATAGCCAATAAAACTCACCACCGCACCCACGCCCACATTGGCCGCATGCATCGCGTTGACTTCAGCACCGGGGTCAAATGCCTCGGCCTGCACCCGAATCGCCATGATCAGCCTCCGGTCACGGGCGGGAAGAACGCCACTTCATCGCCGTCAACGAGGGGCTCGTCCAGCGAGCACAGCTCCTCGTTGCGGGCGCACATCAAGCCAGTTTCGTTGAGTACTTCAAAACCGGGGTCGCCCGCCAATGCCTGGCGTACGGCTTCGATCGTGGCGAACTCACCTTCAACCTCCAGCGAGTCCAGGTCCACGGCTTCGCGGTAGCGCGCAAAAAACAGTACGGTAATGCTCATGCCTGGTCCGCCTTGAAATGCCCGCTCTTGCCGCCGAGTTTTTCCAGCAGCCGAATGTTTTCGATGGTCATGCCACGGTCCACGGCCTTGCACATGTCGTAGATCGTCAGGGCGGCGACACTGGCCGCGGTCAGCGCTTCCATCTCCACGCCAGTCTGGCCGGAGAGTTTGCAACGGGCGACGATGTGCACCGCGTCCAGGCCATCGGCGCTGAGTTCAACCTTGACCCCGGTGAGCATCAAAGGGTGGCACAGGGGAATCAGATCACTGGTTTTTTTCGCGGCCTGGATCCCGGCGATACGGGCCACGGCAAACACGTCGCCCTTGGGGTGGGCGCCGTCGACAATCATTTTCAGGGTCTCGGGCAACATGCGCACCCGCGCTTCGGCCACGGCTTCACGGAACGTCACGGCTTTTTCAGTGACGTCGACCATGTGGGCGCGACCTTGGGAATCGAGATGAGTCAGCACAGGGATACTCCTGATCAGGAGCCCCGATTGTAAACCCTGCAGGAGCGAGCTTGCTCGCGAAAAACCAGAGAACAACGCGGGGCACCCGATGCCCCGCGTTTTCGTTGACGTCCTTCGCGAGCAAGCTCGCTCCTACAGGAATGGTTACAGGTGAGATTCGGCGTATTCAGCCAGAATCGAGCGAGGTACCCCTTGCAGCGCGATGTGCACGCCGTTCGGGAAGTCCTTGAAGCGTTCCGTCAGGTAAGTCAGCCCGGAGCTGGTCGCGGACAGGTAAGGGGTGTCGATCTGTGCCAGGTTACCCAGGCACACCACTTTGGAACCGGCGCCCGCACGGGTGATGATGGTTTTCATCTGGTGCGGCGTCAGGTTCTGGCATTCATCGATCAAAATCAGGCTTTGCTGGAAGCTGCGACCTCGAATGTAGTTGAGGGATTTGAACTGCAACGGCACTTTGCTGAGGATGTAGTCGACGCTGCCATGGGTATTTTCGTCATCCATGTGCAAGGCTTCGAGGTTGTCGGTGATCGCCCCCAGCCACGGCTCCATTTTTTCCGCTTCGGTGCCTGGCAGGAAACCGATTTCCTGGTCCAGGCCCTGCACGCTGCGGGTGGCGATGATGCGGCGATAGCGCTTGGTAACCATGGTCTGTTCGATGGCGGCAGCCAGGGCGAGGATTGTTTTCCCCGAGCCTGCGGCGCCGGTCAGGTTGACCAGGTGGATGTCCGGATCAAGCAAGGCATACAGCGCCAGGCTCTGGTAGATATCACGCGGTTTCAGGCCCCAGGCTTCCTGGTGCAACAGCGGTTCCTGATGCAGGTCGAGGATCAGCAGCTTGTCGACCTGGATCTCTTTGATCCAGCCCACAAAACCCTGTTCGTCGATGATGAATTCGTTGATGTGCACAGCCGGCAGGTTGTCGATCAGCTGTACCTGGTGCCAGGTGCGGCCATGGTCCTGACGGGTTTCAACCTTGCTGACGCGATCCCAGAGCGAGCCGGTCATGGTGTGATAACCACGAGACAGCATCGACACGTCGTCGACCAGTTGGTCGGTACTGTAGTCCTCGGCAGCGATCCCACACGCTCGTGCCTTGAGGCGCATATTGATGTCTTTGGTCACCAGCACCAGGCGCAGGTCCTTGTCGCGCGCGTGCAGGTCGATCAATTGGTTGATGATTTTGTTGTCGTTCAGATGCTCCGGCAGCAGGCTGTTGGGCTCGCCGCGCTTGTTCATCAGAATCGACAGCAAGCCCTTGGGCCCGCTTTTGCCACGCTGGATCGGTACGCCCACCTCGACATCGTCGGGGGAGGCTTCGCCGAGGGTCTTGTCGATCAGGCGGATGGCCTGGCGGCATTCGGCGGCAACGCTGTGGTGCCCGCTTTTGAGTTTGTCGAGTTCCTCAAGCACGATCATCGGGATGGCGACGTGGTGTTCTTCGAAGTTAAGCAGTGCGTTTGGATCGTGAATCAGTACATTGGTATCAAGCACATAAAGGATTGGCTGGTCGGAAGAAGGGTTACGTCCATGATCATCCATACTCGGTCACCTTTGTGGGAGCCAGTCGACGCAATACCACGACAGTGCTGCGCCTCGATTCGACCGTCGAACGCACGTGAGGGGCGTCAAGTGCGGTGCACACAAGAGGTGTCTTGGAAGACGCCACCTGTGTTGCAGGTTTCGGCTGTCTGTCTTCGTAATACCGCAAAACACATGACAGGAAAAAGCACTTTGACGCTTTTTTGAAGTTTATTTTTCAGGATGACGAATAGCACTAGGCGAGCCGGCATTGCACCGTTAAAGTCGGAAGTCCGCCTGTATCGAAATATCTCGCAAATTCTCTCCTAAAAAACCTCAGCCCCAACAGGGCCGGGCTTTTTGTGCTTTTTCAGCGAAACGCTTCGCGGCAATCCTGCCAGCCGAGTCCACTTTCTGCCGTAGCGTGTAAAAGCCAGGGTAATGCGATGCGCGCCTTGTCCTGGGTGTCGTGGAATACGATCACTCCGCGCCGCCACAGCAGCATCAGTGTGAGCACGCGGTTGGCCGACTCATCGGCCTTGAGCTTGCCGGGCTCGTCTTCTGAATCGATGTCCCACAACGCCACTTGCAGCCCTTGTGCCTGGAAGAAGCCTTGGCTGTCGGAGCGGCGCTGGCCGTAGGGTGGGCGGAACAGCGGCAGGTAGTTTTCCGGCATCAGGTTTTGGGCCAGGGAAGCGCTGCGGGTGATGGACGACTGCCAGTCGACCCAGTGGCTATGGGAGCGGTATTGCCAGCCCTGGGTACCGACGCACTGGCCCTGGTACAGCGCCTGCACATCGGTGGCCGAGCTTTTCTCGACGCGGGTTTGCAGGCTGTTGCCGAGCACGAAGAAAAGGCCGTGCATTTTCTGTTTGCGCAGGTAGTCGGTGAGCCAGTCGGTGTTGCCGCTCACGGGGGACGGGCCGCTGTCGAAGGTCAGCAGGAACATCCGGTCGTTGAGTTCGTCGCCGTTGCGTTCGTGATCGCCGAAGCGTGCGATTTCGCTGCTGATCTGGGGGAACAGGGCGGCCTTGCGCAACTGTTCATCCAGGTAGCGTTCGTGGAATGTGCGGCTGGGGCCGGCCCAGCCTATATAGAAGGAGTCGTCGTTCACTTCGAATTTGGCGGCTTGTTCGCGCAGGTCGTCCATGTTTTCCACCAGGTAGCAGAAGGAGGCGTCCTGTTCGCAGCTTTGTTGGGCGAAGGTGTAGTTCTCCAATAGCCGTTGCCACAGTTGGCGGCGCAGGTCGTCGATGGCGGCCAGGTTGATGATCTTCAGGCCCAGGCGCTGCTTGAGGGCAGGCTCGTCGAGGGATTCGCTGGCCAGCAGGGTGTGGGCGAACATCAGGATTTCTGCGCGTGAGGCGACGTCGAACAGGGCGGGGTTGCTGAGGCGTTCGGGCCAGGTGCCGCGGTCCAGGGTTGCGACGTCCACGGGGGCGGCTTGGGCGCCCAGGCAGATGAGCCAGGCTGACAGTAAAAGCGCAATTCGCACGGAGGGTCTCCCTTTCCAGAGTCGTCGGGCACTATAGCCGATCACATTGGGTTGGTTTGTGTGCATATCCGTTGCTGCGGTAACGGCCACTT